>JBHIDS010000004.1:0-31844 GCA_046760205.1 Candidatus Methanofastidiosia archaeon | reverse complement strand
GATTATCTGATTTAATGGTTCTAAAAATTTCCAACCGAAAACCTTATATAGGTAGAGTTTCTACACAGTAGATGTTCTACATAGGTGTTCTACATAGGCGATGAAATGCTCTTTCCACTTGAAAACCTGGTGCTCACGGTCCTCTATAAGAAAGAGATGTATGGATATGAGATATTGAAAGAGGTAGAGAAGCTCTCTGCAGGCTACTTTAGGCCAAAATCAGGTACACTCTATCCCATACTCAAAAGACTGGAGAAAAAGAATCTCATAAGCGCAGAATTTAGAGAACTCAATGGGAACTCTAAGAAGTACTACTACCTAACAGACAGAGGCTTTAAAGAGCTTGAAAAGTCTTGGAGAATGGTTTCAAAGCTCGTAGATTTTCGAGCAAAATACAAAATATAGGAGGTTTTAGAATGAAAGAAAAAGTGAAAAGAATTTTGATGCTTGCAATCTTCATCTCGATAATTTTAGATGTGGTTCAAGCGCAAGAGGAGATGTTTAAGATAACAGCTCAGGTTCCTTCATTTGTAAGACCTGGGGACAAAAATGTTATTATCTCTGTTACCATAAGGATAAACGATTCGCAAGACCACGAGGATGTGGAGGCTGAGTTGGTACTTCCCCGCTATTTTTCTGCATCCAAGGAAGATTCTGATACCTATGAGCTTGGAGATCTTTACTACAACGATCCCCCAAGACCTGATTTTGGGGTTGCACTCTTTCAAATAGATGTCTCTGAGAATGCCAAATATGGAGACTATGAGATTCAAATCTTTATAAAAAGTAAAAAGGGTAGCTATCTTGATAGCTTTGACCTTCACGTCATTGGGAATACCTTGGTGGACATTGAGAGTTTGGATTTGGATAAACAGCCCATAGAGCCAGGGGATGACTTCTCTCTCTCGATAAAGGTGAGAAACGTTGGAGAAAACTCTTTGAAGTGGTTGAAGATAAACCTCAACCCAAATCCTTTTGAGGCTCTTCCCACATCCTCATCTCAAGAGATCATCCCAATCTCCACAGATCTTGAGAGAATCTTCAAAGAAGTTACTCCTGGAAGATTCATAACTGCCACCTTCAAACTTTCAGTTTCGAGAGACGCAGAATCCAAAAACTATCCCATGAGTGTTACTCTAACCTACATGGATGAGGCATTTCAAACCACATCTGAGATTCAGAACATTGGAATAAAGGTTGAGGGAAACCCAAAGGTGATTCTTCAGAGCATCGAGGCTGATCCTACAATTCCCATCCAGGGTGAGGAGGTTACCATCTCAGTAACTTTGGAGAACGTGGGAACAACAGAAGCCAGAAGCGTGAAGGTAAACCTCAAAACAGATTTTGGAACTTACACAGAGTTTGTAGGCACCATAAAACACAGAGAGAGCGATGCCGCTGTATTTGAGTTCACTCTTCCAGACTATTCTCTGAAAAAGTTTGGTATAACGCTAAAACCTGGAGATACAAAAAACCACACCTTTACCTTCACAGTTAGCTACGAGGATTTGGATGGAAGGGAGGTGAAGTTTGAAGAGGGGTGGAGTTTAAGCTCAAAACCCAGAGAGGACAAAAACCTGTACTATTTGGTTGGGGGATTCATCCTCTTCATCGTTGTTTTGATTTGGAGAATTCAATCAAGGAGAAGACTTAAGGCTCTGGAAGAGTAAGGAGATAGAATGGATACAGCTACCCTTGTGCTCTCAAATACTTTTAGAAGAAAGGCAAGAGCAGGGCTAACCCTTTTGGGAATAGCCTTGGGTGTTGCAGCCATCGTTACCTTGGTTTCAATCTCTTTTGGGCTCAAATCCTCTGCTCTCGATATTTTAGGAAAGATTGCAGGTGATGTAACGGTGATGGACCAGGAGGAGCTTTACTTTGGTTCTCTCTCAGAAGAGATTTATGAGAAGGTGAAAAACACCAAAGGAGTGAAGTTAGTGGCTCCAACCATCATCTTATGGGACATTTCCAAGGGTTTTGGGGCTTCTGGTTCAGAACTTAGAGGTATCGATCCAGAGATTGAGAGGTTGTTCTCATCCTCCATATGGGACATCAAGGATGGGAGAGCCTTGAGAAGGGGTGATAAGCACAAGATTCTTGTAGGAGAGGTCATGGCTGAACAGTTGAATCTTGAGGTGGGAGATGGATTTAGATTTCTTTCCGAAGAATTTGAGGTTGTAGGGATAGTGAGTTTTGGAAATCCACTGGCAGATCAGATTGGATGGATTCCCATAGATACAGCCCGTGATATCTTGGGAAGACCGCAAGACTACATAAATATTCTTAGGATCAAAGTTGAAACTCCAGGCGCTGAGAAAGCTGTGGCAAAGAGAATTGAGTTGAGTACCTCTGGTGTAGTTGCCCAGACCTCCTCTGTGCTCTCAGAGCAAGTTTCGGATTTTCTCTCTGTACTGGAGTCTGTCACCTGGGCAATCTCTGCCATTGCTGCCATAGTTGGCGGTGTGGGAATTGCAAACACCATGTTGATGTCTGTGATAGAGAGAAAGAGAGAGATAGGAGTTCTAAAGGCAGTTGGATGGTCGAATACAGATGTTACCAAGGTCATCCTGTTTGAGGGAATCTTTCTTGGAATTCTTGGAGGCTTTTTTGGAATTGGAATCGGGTATATTGTTGTTTATATTCTTAAGATGAAAGTTTCAGGGTTTACAGCAGAGATAACTTTGAGGCTCATAATTCAAGCATTAGCCTTTGCCCTTACCCTTGGAATCTTTGGGGCATTGTACCCTGCAAGGAGAGCTGCAACCTTAAACCCAATAGAAGCCCTGAGGTGATTGAATGGATACTCCAGAGTTGGTGCTCTCAAACATCTTCAAGAGGAAGGGAAGAACACTTCTAACCCTTTTTGGAATAGCCTTGGGTGTTGCAGCCATCGTAACTTTGGTTTCAATCTCTTCTGGACTTCGAGAGAATGCCGCAAGCATCACAAAGGAGCTTGCAGGAGATGTCACGGTGATGGACAAGAAAGAGCTTTACTTTGGTTCTCTCTCAGAGGATGTAATGAGGGAGGTTGAAAAGATAAAGGGAGTAAGAGCTGTTGCTCCAACGGTTATCGTGATGGACCTCTCCAAGGGCTTTGGCAGTGCAGGTTCTGAGGCTGATGGGGTAGATCCTGTAAGGGAAGAGACCTTTTCTTCGGCTTCTTGGAACATAATAGACGGAAGACCTTTTACAAAAAACGATGGGTACAAGGCTTTGGTGGGGGAGGCCTATGCAAAACAGAAGAACTTTAGAGTTGGGGACAAGTTTAACTTTGTTGGAAAGGAGTTTGAGGTTGTGGGGATAATCTCTTTTGGAAATCCCTTGGCTGACCAGAACATCTACATCCCCATAGACACTGCAAGGGAGATGCTTGGAAAGCCAGACGACTACATAAACATAATAAGAGTTAAGGTTTCAAAGCCTGGCACAGAGAAAGGGGTGGCAAGAAGGATAAAACTCTCAATCTCTGGAGTGGAGGCTCAGACCTCTCAAGTGCTTGCACAACAGATCGATGACTTTTTAGGAATCATCGAGTCCATAACCTGGGCAATCTCTGCCGTAGCTGCAATAGTTGGCGGTGTGGGAATTGCAAACACCATGTTGATGTCTGTCATAGAGAGAACGAGAGAGATAGGAGTTCTAAAGGCAGTTGGATGGTCGAATGCAGATGTTATGAAGGTGATTCTTGCAGAGGGAGCTCTTCTTGGATTTCTTGGAGGAATTTTAGGGATTTCTTTAGGCTCAATTACAGTTTACCTCATAAAATATGAGATACCCACATTTGCAGCAGAGATAACCTTAAAACTTGTTTTGCAAGCAATGAGCTTTGCCCTTGCATTGGGAGTCTTTGGAAGTCTCTATCCTGCGAGGAGAGCTTCAAACCTTGATCCTGTGGAGGCGCTGAAGTATGAGTAGTCAGGTGTTGAGATGATCCAAACCACAAACCTTAAGAAGTATTATTACATAGGAAATGTTACTGTGAAGGCTTTGGATGGAATTAACCTTAAAATAGAGGATGGGGATTTCATAGCAATAATTGGACCATCGGGGTCTGGAAAGTCAACGCTTTTAAACTTGCTTGGAGTCTTGGACAAGCCAACTTCTGGAAAGGTTTACTTTGACAAGATAGATGTCACAAAGGTGGATGAATCTGTTCTCTACAGATTAAGGAGGTCAAAGATAGGTTTTGTGTTCCAGTCCTTCAACCTCATTCCCACCCTAACAGCCATAGAGAACGTGGTTATTCCTCTAGTTCCAACAAAAATGGATAAGATGGAGGCTATGAGAAAGGGAAAGCGAAACTTGGAGCTGGTAGGACTTGGAGATAGAATTTTTCATAAACCCACAGAGCTCTCTGGAGGGGAACAGCAGAGGGTTGCAATAGCGAGAGCCTTGATAAACGATCCTCAGACCATCCTTGCAGATGAGCCCACAGGAAATGTGGATTCAAAGACCTCACAAGACATAGTTTCTCTTCTAAAAGAGCTTAATAAAAAACTCTCAAGAACCATAATTGTGGTTACTCATGATCCAGAGGTTGCTAAAAGCTGTGAGAGGGTGATAAGGTTAAAAGATGGAAAGATTTCCTCTTAGTCTACTCTCTCTAGAAAATCTCCTCTATCCCCCATGATCAACTGATGATAGCATCTCTTCTCAAATCTCACTTCTTCCAACATTCCAAAGGCGAAGACCTCATCCCCCCTAAAAACTTGTTCTGTAAACCTTCCTCGAAAACTCTTGAGGTATTTGATTCTTTCATCTGAACAATCCCCGACTTCATAGCTGCAGGGAGTGAAAATCCCATTAGAATCATCTGTTATTTTGGCTCTAACTTTGCACTTTTTGAGAGGAATGAACTCCACCTCACTGTACCTAAAATCCTCTCTTGAAAGCAATCTCAAAAAGTACTCTCTATCCTCAAAGATTCCATGAAGAAGTTTTCTCCTCTCCATCTTCATGAGTTTTGGGGTAACCTTTTCCCATCTGAGTTTACAAATCCTTTTTAGTCTTTCTCCAAAATAGGGTATTAAAGTTCCCTCATCTCGAAGCTCTCTTAAAATCTTGTATATTTTCAAGCTGTTTTTCCTACCATAGACCAAAACATCTATGTCAGAGGTTTTGCTTTCCAACCCAACGAGTAGTGAACCTGAGATTCCAAGATTTTCAAAATCTACCCCACTTCTTTGAGAGATTAATTCGCAGAGTTTCAAGGTTTCACTTTCAAAATCACTTAAATTCTCTTTTTCCGAAAGTTCTTTAAGAAAATCTCGAGGTTTGTAGGTTTTTTTGATTCTCTTAAAGGGCACGCCAGAAAGCTCTCTGTGAAAGTACTCATCGTAAAAGAGAAAGAAGGGATAGTTTTCCTTCAAAAAATTCCTTCTCTTTCCTAAATCGTAAATCTTTTCATATCTCCTTCCATCTTTAACTCTCCCCCCTTCATCTGAGGGAAAGTAGCGAAGGTATGAGATTACCCTGTCTTTTGGATGAATGAAACCTTTCACATCAAAGATCAAGCCTTCTTTTGTTTCAAGAAAGTCACCTTCTTGGAATTTCAAACTCATTTCTCTCCTAACATCTTATCAACGTATCCTGGAATCTGAGAGGAGTCTCTCGGACCCACCAGCACCTCCCATCCACTGACCTGCTCTATCTCACCCGAGAGCCTGGCTGCAAGCCCAGGGATTATCAACCTTTTTCTTCTCACTCTATCTGCTATCTTGGTTTCCTCTATGAGTTCCTTTACTTTCAGAGAAGTGAGCTGTCCTCCAGCCACAGCTGTATCCACTCCATAAGAATCGGTATCCACCACAAGAAGAAAACAATCCAAATTTCCAGCCTGAATGTCAGATTCTACTGTGTAGTAGGTGAGGGCAAAGTTGGTGGTCATGAGCACTGGGGAATTTTCATCTGGTTCTCCAAACTCGTAAAGACCTGCATCCACACCCTTGGGTTTTCTGGGGTCTGTATAGATGTTCTGTCTCAAGGTGATCAAAGGCAGAATGGAGTAAACCTCTATGCTGTGAATTATTATGAGGTCACAGAACCTGTCTATCATGGCTGCTCCGAGCATCACCTCTTTCAGCTCATCGTCTTGAGTTTTCTCAAGGTAAGCTGCAGCTGGTATCCCTATCAAGGGACAGTTTATCAACATGTCATCTTGCTGAATTCCAGCCCT
Source organism: Candidatus Methanofastidiosia archaeon (assembly GCA_046760205.1). Taxonomy (GTDB): domain Archaea; phylum Methanobacteriota_B; class Thermococci; order Methanofastidiosales; family SZ-28-30; genus JBHIDS01. The sequence goes on along the minus strand of JBHIDS010000004.1, from coordinate 25,669 downwards.
TCTTGCCATGACGAAGTTTGAAAAGGTATCTGCAAAGCCCTTCTTCTGTGGATTTGAGCCAGGATCTATGCAAATCTCTTTCAATCCAAGGTTTTGAAGGACGTTTACCATGGATTTCAACTCAGAAAGATCATTTTCTGCAAAGGCAACTACAGGACAGTTGTGCTCTAAAGCCAAACTTCCCATCTCCTCCCAGGTTTTATGGGTTGCAGTGTAAACCAGCGGTCTTTTCCCACCGCAAACGTTCAGGGCTCTATCCATAGCTTCCACGCCGAAAGAACATAAAATCAAGGCTTTCTCTGTGGCTTTTGAAACCCTCTCGACACAAGATGCGAACTTCTCTGCATCTTGGGATTTGTTCCTGATTGCAACAGCATCTAAGGTGAGTTTTTCCCCAACTCTCTCAAAGGAGAAATCAGAGACAAACTTCACCCTCTCTAGGAGCTCTTCATCTGACATCTCGTCGTGCACATCCAGTGCTATGGCAGTTTGATTGAAGTAGGTGAGCTCGTGTCTGTACATCACGTCCTCTCCACCTATCTTCACTATATTCTTACCAAGACCGAACTCAACCTGTCTTATGGCTGGGGAGAGAAGTTCTGTGAGCTCTTCTAGGGGTTTTTCTTTCAGGTATGGACAGTCTTTAGGTTTGTACTTTCTCTCTATCAACTGAGAGGCAAATGCCATGCAGGTTTTCTCTCCACACTCTCCACAGTTGGTTTTTGGAAGCTTTCTGTAAAGATCGAGAGGTCCCAATTTTTTTGCCATCAAACCACCTACATACTAATCCAGTCTCTCGCTCTTATCTTAGACTTTTCTGAAGAGGTCAGGGTATCTATCATTTTCTTGAAGAGCTTAACTGCAAGAGGATTCATCATCATAAAAACATCAGAACCTGCAAGACTCAAGGTAAGGGCTGTTACAGCCTCCCATAGAGGACCTCTCTTCATTCTCTCTCCCCACTCAGGATTCTTCATCCAGGCTTCCCTTGCACCCCAAGCATTCGTCGTTCCTGAGGATATGGGTTGTTGCAAGTCCTCATCTCCCTTCAAACCAGAAAGTCTCACTCTCTCCATTATGGTAAAGGAGTACTCAAGACCATATCCAAGGGCTGCTGTGGTTGGATCCATGAGCATGTCTTTTTTTTGGATTCCCATCTCAAAGAGATACCTGTTTAGAGTTTTTTGGTCGTTCAAATCCATGGAGGTGAAGGCAAGAACTATGTGTCCGTACTCCATACAGGCTCTCGCCACCCTCTTGTAATCAGAGTTCAGGGAGGCAGAGTTTATCATACACCTCTCACCTTCCGAAACTTCGCAAGCCCTCTCCAATACCTCTGGGTCTTTCTCTGGATTTCCGCTCCCACCTATGATGATTGGAACTTTCACAGCCTGTAAAACCTCCTCCACCACTTTGGAAGCCTCTTTTGATTTTGTATCCTTCAAGAAAGGATCTGTGGAAATCAAGTGAATGGTTACCATGTCTGCACCGTACTTCTCAACACACCATCGAGCCCACTCTCCTGGGTCCTCAAGAACTTCTTTGAAGGCTTTTTTTACAGGCTTTGCAAGAGAGATTTTCATGTCAAAAACGTCCAGGGCAATCAAAGGTCTGTAAGGGTTTTCTGTCTCAAATCTGTAAAAGGGCATGGTGGTCTCTCCCCCAACGGTTAAGGTGTGGCTTCTGCTCCCCCCCTCCTTTTTAGTTTTTCCAAAGGTCACCGGAGTTATGGTACCTGTGAACTTTGCAAGAGGTTTTTCAAATGTGAGCTTTTCGAATACTGGAAGAGCCACCGCCTCTTCAACCTTCTCAATAGGAGGATGGACGCCAGGAGATAGAAGTTGCTCCAACTGTTTTACCAAGGAATAAGCTTTAAGCATCTTTGGAGAGTAACCCTCTGAGGATGGAATCAAGGTGAGTTCTTCAGCAGTGAACTCCACATTTTCCAACACTATCTCATCAATCTCCTCAAGGCTTTTTTTGAGTTTTTCAATCTCTTCTTTCATGTTTTGCCACCTCAACTATGGGAAGTCTTAAATTTTCATAGATTCTCTTAACAGCATCAAGAGCTTTTGAGTTTTCTAACTCGAGCAACGATCTTCCATGAAAGTTTGCTTCCTCTATCTTTTGATCTGATGGGATGACACCCAAGAGTTCAAACCCAATCTCTGAGGATCTTTCTTCAACAAGTCCTCTATATCTCTCCTCTACCCTGTTCACCACGAGGGAAAGGTTTTCAAATCTTGCTCCCAAATCGGAAGCCAACCTTTTTATTCTCAAAGCAGTTTCAAAACCATTCTTAGACAGGTCAGAAACCACAATCATCTTATCCACATTTAGAGTTGTTCTTCTTGATAGATGCTCGAGTCCTGCTTCAGAGTCTATGATACAATGGCTGTAGTTCTTTGCCAAAGTATCTATAACTCTTCTTAGGATGTGGTTTATCATGCAGTAGCACTCTGGTCCCTCCTGTCTTCCCATCACCAAGAGATCGAAGTTGGGAGTTTCTGTGAGAATCTCAAATATCTTGTACTCAAAGTATGAGTCTTTCGAATATCCAGGAGGAAGGGCGTGTTGCTCTGCCATGAGTTGCTCTCTCACATCTCCAATGGTTTTTTCCACACAAAGCCCAAGGGAAGAAGGCAGATTTGAATCTGGGTCTGCATCCATCACCAAAAAGTTATTTACATCATTTTCAATCATGCATTTTATAAGAAGGGAGGAGAGCATGGTCTTTCCAACACCCCCCTTGCCACTTACAGCTATGATCATTTTATCCTCTTTATTATGGCTTTCTCTGCGTAAATCTTGACGTTCTTTAAGATTATCTTGAATCCTGCAGCTCCTACAGCTGGCAAAACCTCAAGCTCAGGAACTTCCATGGTCTTGGGAGCTTCTGCTGGTAGAGCCTCCTCCACTTCCTCCCAGCTTGAAACCACAGGATGATCTTTCTCTTTCAGAAAACTCTTGAGTTCTGAAAGGTTTGTGGTATCCTCCTCTGTGGCAATCTTATCATAGAATTCTTTGGGAATGGCATCTTTTACCCTCTCTTTCACAGCCTTTGGAACCCAAACGATCCTTGACCATCCTCCATCAGCTTGAATGAACTTGGGAGAGCGCATGTACTCTATGGCACATCCCATAAAGCCCTCCACTTGCTTTCCTCCTCCAGTCTGTGTGGCAAGGGTTGAGAAGGGAACTCCCATTATGGTTTCCCCGTGATAGTCTCTGTGAGCTATTCCAATTCCATCCACCTCTGGAACGTAGAAGAGGATTGCCTCAAAGCACCCACAGGAAGTGGTGGGATGACCAAACATGGAGTGCATCTGAAGTCTCTCTGTCTCTCCGAGAGAGTACTTAGAAATAGCCTCGTTGATTCCTGTATACTCTCCCCTCACAGAATCAAGACACTCTCCCTTTGTTATTGGAAAGTTTGCACCCTTAGGGTCAATTCGAAAGCTTGCTCTTCCATCGAACCAGGAGACAGAACCACAAAGACCAGTTTTATCTGGAGAGACCACACACACGTGCGTTGGTGCAAAGCTCTGACACAAAACACAAGAGTAAAATTCGTCCACATCCTCATCTGAGAGCTCTCTCGCTCTCGCATCCCTTGCCTCATAGATTTTTCTTGCAAGCTTTAATATCTCTGCAACTCTTTCTTCCTCTGTGATTATTGTTATCTGAATCTTCTCTATGATGGATAACTCTGTCTTGAACAACTTTATCAAGGCATACCCGAGGTACTTTAGGGAGTCAAAGCCCTTTGAAAAACTTTTCTTTGATAATCTGCACCAGATATCGTACCTCTGATTTAAGTGCATGAAGCCTTCAACGTAGTTACAGAAGTCATGGATTCTTCTCTCGATAACAGGCTCTAGGTCTTCCTCTATCTCTTCACCTGAAACCTCTACATAGATTCCAAAAGGATGTCTTGAGCCTTCCTCCATCTCCTTGAGGTCCAATCCAACTATTTTCACCTCTCCATCCTCTATCTTTTTAGGGTCTCTCATCTTTACAAGCTCAAACTTGTACTTCACCTTGGGTCCTCCAAGCTCCACATAGGTGTCTGGTCCCCTGATTCTCTCTCCTTCATAGATAACACCGATGTCCACTGGTAGCTCGATCTCCTTCAGCTCATCGCTCATTCTCTCACCTCTTTTGAGAAGTTCAAAAACTCTTTCTCCCATTTTTTAGGTTTGAGGTTCGTAAATGAGAAGGTGGCATTGGGCTGATAGTGCTTTCCAACTGTAAGGGTTTTTATACTTGAAAAGTGCTTTAGAGTGGAAAGCATCTGGGACTCCAAGTAGTAAACATAGCAAAGGTATATCACAAGGTCATAGTTTCCCTTTGAATCAAAGCCCTTCCATTCAATGTCTTTAAGTTTGTTTACAAACTCCAAGATGTTTTCTGAGTATGGATTTGTTCCAACTTCCAAAAATTTTTTCAAGGTGGAGGGAGCCACCATCAAAGGTACTTTTCCAGAAAGTCCTGCAAGGATTTCATAGATAGATCCATTTTGTAAACTGTAGTTTTCTATATAGGAACCTATGGCAAAGATTGGTCTTTGTGCTTTGAGAGCCAACTTTGCTGCAGCCTTGCTCGGAATCACAGTGGCTGTCTTTGGACCAGGGACGTTTGCCTTGAAGTATGATAAGGTCATTTCACCACCTTCCTGCACAATCTCTTCAAAAGAGTTGGGTCAATCATCTCAGAAGGCTCCCAACCTTTCTCTTCCATCAAACGGTGGATTTCTTCTCGCAAAGTTAGAGGAATGTCAGACTCTATTCTCACATAGTTTAGAACATCCTCAGGCATCCTTCCAAAAAACCTCTTGTGTAGATCAACGTAGTGGGCAATCTTTATCTGTCTACCCTTGTTGGTGTCGTTGGGTCTTATGCAGAACTTAGCTATGGAAACTATCAACTCCTCCTTGGATTCAACTATGTGTAAGAGATGGTCTGGAGCTGGAGAAATAAGGTGCTTTGAACCATCTCTTGCGTTGTAGGCAGTCCAGTCCTCTCTTAGATCCGTTCTCCCAAGATAGGTTCTTCCATACTTCACTCCATGAGGTCCACACAGAACTGGGATTCCCAATCTGTTGCACCCAGTTGCTATTGACCATGCCTTAGGTGAAAAGTCTCCCCAAGTTACACCCACAGCCCCCACCCTGTTTAGAATGTAGTCTGCAATTTCCTCGAAGTTTCCCCTGAGGGGTCTCTGAGCAAAGATGTTTGCTATCTTTATGGCAGCATCAGCTATGTGGGAGTTTGCGATGCAAGAACCGACGTTGCAAAGCCCTCCTGCATCAAAGTCTCCTGGATATCGCTCATAGAGGCTCTTTCCATCCTCGTCCTTGTACATTGCCAGGTCCAGAGCTGCACAACCAGAGGCTACAACTATGTAGTTTCTCTCAAGAAAGATCTTTGCAACTTCTATCTGATCCCTCAAACCAGTTTCATAATCAGGAGTGTAGTTTGGACAGCCCACGAAGGCAATTACCCCAGGAATCTCCCCAAAAACTATGGGTCTTCCAACATTTCTTATTTCAACATCTTGAATTGGACCTCTTCCACTCCTTACCTTTGATCTTATCTCTGAAAACCTTGGCTGTGCAACCTTAGTGTATACAGAAACTATGGGAATCTCCTTTGGACAGACGTTTTCACACCTACCACAGGAGACACAGAGGAAATAGAGGTTTTGAAGTAAAGAGAGATTGCCATTCTTTGCCTCCTCAAAAGCCTTTTTTATATCGAGATTGTAGTGACACTCCTTGTTGCACAATCCACACAAAGTGCAAATCTCTACCATCTTATCCAAATCAAGGGACATTTTCTTCTTCTGAGGTCTTGTCTTGGCGATTTTTATTGCAGTTTTTACCGCCACCTCTCCAATCTTATCCCTATCAATTATAAGAGCACCGATCTCCCCTTTCAAAAGATCAGAAACTATCTCGTCTGGATCGTCCTTCGTTCTGTTTCTAAGGCCATAACACACGTTGTCCGTGGTTGCAATAACCTTTGCTCCTATTCTTTCAGCCTCCTCAAGCATGTTGGTTTTGATGCACTGCATGTCCACCACAATGACATCGGCAATTCCACTTCTCAAAATCTGGAGTTGCCTTCCAAGGTTCCCAACAACCTTTGCCCCAGAGTCATAGCGGGTGATGTCATGAGCAGAGCAACATATTCCCCCAACCTCCACTTCCTCGTAGAGGGAAGATTCATGAAGATAGTCCATAACTGAAGCCCCTGGAGAGATGTTGTGTCCAAAGCACAAGATCACAGGCTTTTCTGTGTCTATGGTTCCAATTCCTATGTCTACAAGAGGTGCATCAGGATCTCCCTTAGCCAGGTTCATGGCAGAGATCTGAGCTATGTCTCCCACCTCCATTCCCAAAAGATCGAGCATTCCAGCGTGCAATTGCTTTGACTCAAAATCCAGATAGCTTCCTTCCTGCCATGGAAGCACTGCTGAGGAGAGAGAGGTGAGATTCTTTTCAATGTAATCTATGACAACCTCTAAGTCAGAGATTTTTTTAGGTTTAAAGCCCATTATCAATCTTATGAGTGGAGCCTCTATTTGTACTCCCTCACCCATATCTATGGGAGTTTCAGAACCATACTTCTCTATGAGTTCGGAAAGGAGGTGTCTTGAGTGCCAGCTGTGAGCCGCACAGCCCTCTATAGCCTGAGCAAGCCCAGTTCTTGCTTGGTTGCATCTTATGTCTATTCCACATGCACCCTTTGCTCCTGCAGTTAAATCACACTTTCCAAAGGTACACTTTGCACAGGTGTCATACATGGGAGCATACATCGGTCTGTACCTTTTGAGAAGTTTGAAGTCCCACTCCCTCAAGTCCACCACATTTGGCATTGGATGAGGTCCCATAGGCTCTTCCCACTCTTCCTCAGGACCTATCTTTCCTATATAAATCTCAAGACCTTTTACCTGTCCAAAAGGGGATTCTAACTCTTCAATCTTTAATCTTGTCATTTTGATCCCTCAAGACCACTTTACTTAGGTAAAATTTTTCTATCTTATAAAGCTTTTGTTCTTTTCTCATCGACAATCACCTATTTAATTCTTTTTCATATTTATAAACTTTTTGGGACGAATTTCGTCAAAAATTTGAATGAATATAAAAAAAGAGATACTCATTCATTGCTTTTTGGTTATCTTTTCTGTAATCTCCACAATTTTCTTGTATGCTTTGCTTTTTTTATGTTTGGTCAAGCTCCCACCAGATAGCTCCAACCTTCTGATTATGGGATCGTATGGAATCACTCCAAGGGAATTTGGAAATCTTTCAAGAATGAATTCTTCTTCCATCTCATTCATGACTTTATTCCCAACGACACAAATCCTCTCTATTCCAAGCTCTAAAGCCAATTTTTGAATTTTTTGAGCAGTTTGCAAGCTGTTTACAGAGGGCTCTACAATCAAGATGAGAATATCTGTGTACTTCGATGTGGCTCTCCCGAGATGCTCTATGCCTGCCTCCATGTCAACGACAACGTGATAATCTTTTAAGAATAGGTTTTGAAGGAACCTTTGAAGTAAGACGTTTGCAGGACAGGCACAACCCCCTCCTCCAACCTTGATGGTTCCTAAGAGAATAAACTTTATATTGTCATCCTCAACCCATATCCTCTCTGGAAGGTCAGATACCCTAGGATTCAGCCTGAAGACTGCTCCAAAGGCATCAGGGTCTGCTCCAGTCCTCTCCCTTATCAACTCCTTCATCTCTGATAGAGGAGTGAGGTTTCCAACATCTATACCCAAAGCGTTGTGGAGATTGAAGTCTGGATCTGCATCTATGGCTATTACCTCCCTCTCTTTTGAGAGAATTCTAGAAAGGGTTGCAGCGAAGGTGGTTTTTCCAACACCACCTTTTCCACTTACACAGATTTTCATGATCTAAGTAAAAGCCAAACCCTTATAAATCTATTTTCAAAGGTAAAGTGTGATTTTATGGTGGTAAAGGTTTCAATAATAAAGTGTGGAAACATAGCCACATCCACAGTAGCAGAGCTTTTGTTGGACGAGAGGGCAAACAGAAAAATTGAGATAAGAGTCTTGGGAACTGGTGCAAAGATGGGAGAGGAGGAGACGCAGTTTCTATGTGAGAGGGTGAAGGACTTTAACTCAGACTTGATAGTGTATATGAGCCCAAACCTTGAGGCTCCAGGTCCTAGAAAAGCAGTAGATCTTCTCTCAAAATTTGAAAAACCTGTGATTTTAATTTCTGATGGTCCAAAGAAGGCAAAGAAGATCGTTCCAGAGAATTTGGGCTTTGTAATACTTCCCTGCGATCCAATGATGGGAGTGAGGAGGGAGTTTTTAGACCCGACAGAGATGGCGTACTTCAACGCTGATGCCCTAAAGGTTCTGGCAGCTACAGGTGCTGTAAGGCTTTTGCAGAAACTCTTAGATGAGGTGATTCAGAGCATCGAGGAGGGCAGGAATGTAGAGCTTCCTAGGATAGTTCTAAAGAGAGACAAAACGATAAAAGAGGCACAGTACGACAATCCGTACGCAAAGACCAAGGCAATGGCTTGCTTTGAGATGGCTGAAAAGGTGGGAGAGATGACAGTTGAGGGGTGCTTTTTGGTTCCAAAGGACAAGGATATATACATCCCAATTGTCTCTTCAGCCCACGAGCTTTTGAGGCAAGCTGCCATTCTTGCAGACGAGGCGAGGGAAATTGAGAAGTCAAACGATATGGTGATAAGATTTCCACACAGAAAGATTGGTGTTTCACTTTCCAAGAGAAGGCTCATGGAAAAGCCTCCCAAGTGATTTCATGCCCTTTCAACTTGCCCTCTTTCTTTACTTTTTCATGACTTTTTTCATCTTCTTCCTCATAGTTTATGATGAGTTCAAGAGGAAAAAAAGATGATATTCTTAAAGCTCTTTTTAGCCTACCTAATCTTAGTTCTCTTAATTGGAATTTCCATCTCAAAGAGAGTGAAAAAATTCGAGGACTTCATGGTGGCGGGAAGAAGGCTCTCCTTTCCCTTAACGACTTTCTCACTCATGGCAACCTGGACTGGAGCTGCGGCCATCACAGGGTACACTGGGTGGATCTATGGTGCTGGATTTTCCATGATTTGGATTGCCTTTTGCACCACCTCTGCCTTACTTTTCGTGGGATTGGTTTTTGCAAGAAGGCTTTCAGGATTGGCACTCTACACAATTCCAGAGCTTCTTTTGAAAAGGTATGGAAAAGGTACCCAGAGGATTGGAGCCCTTACGATAACCCTTTACTGTACAGGTATGGTTTCTGCCCAGCTTTTAGGAGGAGCTGCCATTCTCTCAGTGGTTCTTGGATGGAGCTATGAATCCTCAATTCTTTTATCCTCCTTGGTGATAATCACATACACCGCCTTGGGAGGGCTCTGGGCAGTGGCACTGACAGATTTTTTCCAGTTTTTTGTTCTGGGAACAGGGCTCATTCTGGCAATTCCTCTAACCCTTTACAAAGTAGGAGGACTTTCTCAAATGCTTTCTTCACTTCCTACAGAGCATCTCGATCCCCTCACCTACGCTCCACCATTGCAGATTCTTTCATGGTTTTTGATAATCTTTCCCTCGATACTCATAGATCCTGCCATCTATCAGAGAATTTATGCCTCAAAAACTCCAAGGATTGCCCGCCTCTCTTTAGGATTTACAGGAATTTGGGATTTTTTTCTCACTCTCATAACCCTTATCTTGGGACTTTCCGCCTTCTCTCTTTATGCTGGGGAAGAAGTGGATCTGGCACTCCCCACTGTTATCAAAACGGTTTTTCCAGAGTTTCTCGGAGCCTTCATTCTCGTCGCAATCTTGGCTGCCGTGATGTCTACCGCAGATTCATTCCTCTTGGTGGGAGCAGGAACTCTCACCAAAGACCTTTTAAATCGTGAGGGCATGTTGAAAGTCAGGGTGATCACCGTCGTTTTGGGTTTTCTTGCAATCCTCATAGCTTTGTACTTTTCAGAGATAATGTATGCAGTGCTCTTCTCTTCAGCAGTCTATGTTGCAGCTCTCTTCATTCCCATCATGGGGGTGTTTTTAAAGTTTGGAGGACCGAAAGGGGCTTTTCTGAGTGCCATCGCTGGTGGAGGCACCGCCATTTTATGGCGAATCCTGAATTTGAGTCCAGATCCCATAATAGCTGGGATTCTTACCTCTGCCATCATCTTCTTGGGCGTGAGTAGATTTGAAGGATGAAATTCTCATCATAGGAATCTCCACGAGATGTGAGGCTGAATCTGCTATAGAGGCAGGATACAAGATAAAAACCATAGACTACTTTGGAGATTTGGATCAAAAAAGATTATGCAAGAACATCTCTTTAAAAGAGGAGTTTTCTCTTGAGAAACTTCCCCCAAAGAGATTTTTTGAGGTTGCCAGCAATCTGGATTTTGATTTTCTCTGTTACTGTTCTTATTTTGAGAACCATCCGGATGTCGTGGAAAGATTTGAGAAGAGATGTGAAGTTTTGGGAAATTCATCCAAAACCTTGAGGGCGATTCGTAATTGGAGGAAATTTTTCAGGTTTTTGAGAAAGGAAGGAATAAAATTTCCAGAAACTCTCTTTGATATCCATGATGTTCCAGAAGGTTTTCTCGCAAAGCCTCTTACAGGTGGTGGAGGGGTAAAGGTTGGATTTGAAGCTTTGAATGAGGAGTTCATGGTTCAAAAGTACATCAAAGGCATTCCATGCTCTGTCTCCTTTCTCGCAGATGGTGAAAACTCGAAATTGGTGAGTTTAAACCTACAGCTCATAGGTGATGAGAGATTTGGTGCAAGAGACTTTTGGTGGTGTGGAAATGTTACACCTTTCAAGGTTGAGAGTGAGAATGTTGAGGAAATAGAAAGGATATGTGAAAAACTGACAAGAAAATTCGAGCTGAAAGGTTCAAATGGCATCGATTTCATATTGGCGGATGACATCTACATTTTAGAGGTGAATCCCAGATTTCAAGGAACCGTGGACATAGTTGAGAGAGCCTTTGGCATAAATATCTTTGAGCTTCATACAAAGGCATTTCAGGGAGAATTGCCTGAGAGAGACTTTCATGCAAAGAAAGTATGGGGAAAGGCAATCCTCTATTCAAAAGAAGATGTGGTGATGCCAGACACTGGGAAGTGGTTAAATCTGAAATGGGTAAAAGACATTCCCTTCCCTCAAGAGAAGATTCTCAGAGATTATCCAATCTGTAGCGTACTTGCATCTGGAAAAAAGGAAAAAGAAGTTTTTCAAAGATTGGTCGGAAGAGGGAATAAAATCAGGGATTTCATTTCTTCTCAATTGTGATCTTCACCCTTCCAGCAGAGAATTCCTTTCTTTCTTTGAGATAGTTATCTAAGTTGAAGAGCTTGTTCAACTCTTCCTCCACCTTTTTGAGCTGCCTTTTTGTAAGCTCTTGAGCAGGGATTGCCTCGTATATAAAGGGATTCTTTCCTATTCCCCTCTTCTCAAGCTTTTCCCTCTTTAGAATTTTTGAGTCCACCATTTGCACCAGAGCCTCCCTCACAGATGATGGGTAAAGCCCAGCACCTTTCGCAATCTCGTCCGCCGTTGCCTTTCCGTGCCTTCTCAAATAGAGATAGATCTTTGCCTTGGTCTCTGTATCCAAAAACACTTTCAAAACCTGAACCATGGCATTGTCAAAATCCTCTCTGCCTGGAAGCTTTATGGTAACCTCTTTTGCCATTTTATCACACTCCATTATGCTTTTTTATCTACATCATAAAGACATTTCTACTATATAAACTTTTCCTAAATGACCTCGACAAAAAGATAAAATTTTACCTTTTAGATCAATTCTCGGCAACGAGGAGAAATCTGGTGAAGGCGAGGAGTGCCAAAGCCAAGGCTCCCACCATTACATCATCTGTATTGGACTTTTCAGGTTTGATTTGAAGCTCTATGGATTCCTGTTTTCTCAAAACGTTACCAAATGGATCCATGTAGGCTATATCCAAAATCAAAACATGGTTAGGTTCAACGTCACTTGCATCAAGGGCTATTACCTCGAAAGCCCTTCCATCCAAGGTCTCTACATTTCCATCGTAGGCAAGCCTCAAAGACTCCCCATTTAGAAATCTGTACTTCAAGAGCCTTGCAATCCCACCTCTACTCTCAAAGACTATCTCAAAGTTCTTCTGGTTCTCCTTGAGAGAGATTTTTTTTGTCAAAAGCGTAACCTTAACATCTCCCAAGACCTTTATTCGATAATTCAAGGTTTTGGTGTGGTTTAGAAAGATAGTTTTCTCATTCTCTCTACCCTCGTTCTCAACCCTAATTTCAGTGTAGAAATAGGTAACTGCAACCTGATAGAATCCAGCCTTGACATCTTTTACTCTGTAAGAAAAACTCACTACCTCTTCTAAACCAAGATCAAACCTCATCTCCCTTAGAGGGAACTCCAAAGCCTTGCTGAAAACTTTGATGTAAAAATTCTCTATTACCTCATCTGTGAGATTTGAAATCTCAACTTCCAAAATTCCAAGTTGGTTTGGTTGAAGATTCTCTATACCACTTACCTCTATCTCAATGGAGTTTGCACTCGTTGGGTGGTATAGAAGTCCTACTAACAACAAGAAAATCAACGCTCTCATATCAAAACCTCCTACCTTTGTCTGGTGAGAGCCTTAAGAGAAGAGGTTGTATATAAAGGTTTCGTCTCTTTCTCGCCTTCTGCTTGACTAACAACAGTAATTGGAGGATGTATCAAAAGATTTAAAAAACGAAAGAGTGAGAGTATTCATGGATTTGGATCCTTCAAGTTACAAGAGATTAGGACTGAGGGTAGGTCTTGAACTTCACGCTCAGCTTGACACAAACAAACTCTTCTGTTCATGTTCTTCTGAATTAAGGGAGAATCCCTCGATGAAGGTGAAGCGGTTTTTAAGACCCACCATGTCTGAACTAGGGGAAGTTGACAGGGCAGCCCTTGAGGAATTTATAAAAGGAAAGACTCATTTCTATGAGGCATTTTCAGACTCTAACTGTCTCGTTTACCTTGACGAGGAACCTCCTCATTCTCCAACGAAAGAAGCTGTAGAGGTAGCTTTAAAAATCTGTTTAATGTTAAATGCCCAGATTCCAGATGAGATTCACTTCATGAGGAAGATAGTGATAGATGGTTCTAACGTCTCGGGTTTTCAGAGAACAGCCATAGTGGGACTTCAGGGGTTTGTGGATACCAACTATGGAAGGGTAAACATTCCCACCATCTGTTTAGAAGAGGATGCAGCAAGACTCATTTCAAAAGATGAGAAGAAGGTATTCTGGAGGATTGATAGGCTTGGAACTCCCTTGGTGGAGATTGCAACTGCTCCTGAGATCTCGGATCCAGAACAGGCAAGAGAAGTGGCTCTTCAAATTGGGACTCTCTTGAAAGCTACCTCAAAGGTGAAGCGAGGAATAGGAGCCATAAGACAGGATTTGAATATCGACATAAAAGATGGAGTAAGGGCAGAAATAAAGGGAGTTCAAGAGCTTTCTATGATACCTGAGTATATAAGAGAAGAGGTTTTACGTCAAAAAAGGCTCTTGGAAATAAGAGAGGAGCTGAGGAAGAGGGGTGTTGAAGAGGTCAACTCCAAGGTTTACGATTTGAGTGAAATCTTCAAAGCCACTCACTCGAAGTTGGTGAGAGAGGAACTGAGAGAGGGCAAACTTCTCGGAGTTGTGCTTTCTGGGTTTTCTGGGTTGTTGGGGTTAGAACTACAGAAAGAAAGAAGACTTGGAACAGAGTTTTCAGACTATGCCAAAAAGTATGTCTCTGGGATTCTACACTCTGACGAACTCCCGGGTTATGGAATCTCAAGAAAAGAGGTGGATTCGATAAGAGAAAAGCTCTCGCTTCAAAGAAATGATGCCTTTGTCCTAGTCATTGCTCCGAGAGAGAAGGGGGAAAAAGCTCTGAGTGAAGTTCTAAAGAGGGCTAATCTTTGCCTTAAAGGAATTCCAAAAGAAACGAGAAGTCCTCTCAAGACAGGTACCACCTCATTCTCCCGTCCCCTGCCTGGAAGGGCGAGGATGTACCCAGAGACAGATGTTCCCCCAACTCCAATATCGAAAAAACTCCTTGAAAGGTTAAAAAAAGAGTTGCCAGAGCTTCCAGAAGAAAAAATTTCAAGGTTTCAAAGAGAGTATAGATTGAACAGAGAAAACGTCTTGAAGGTCTTGGAGCACTCAGACTTCTTTGAGGAGATTGTTAAAAAAATTGATTTGAAACCTACCCTATTCATCAAAACCTTTGAAACGCTTGTAAGCCTGAGAAGAGAGGGCGTTGCGGTTGAAAGAATCACTGAGGGTGATTTGAGAAAATTGTTTGAGCTTCTTAAATCTGGAAAGCTTCCAAAGGAAGCCATTGAGGACTCCCTCATCAGGCTTTCTGAAGGAGAGGAGTTGAAGATTGAAACCTCATCTTTAAAAGAGGTAAAAAGGTTAATCTCCAAAATAGTTTCAGAGAGGAAAGATTTTGTGAGAGAGAGGGGAATAGAGGCTCTAGATCCCTTAATGGGAGTTTGCATGAAAGAGTTTCGAGGAAAGGTGGATGGAAAAATAGTGAGTGAGATTCTAAGAGAGGAAATTGATAGGGTTTTGAGGGGTTAGGTATGGAGGCATGTGAGAGAAAAGTTAGAGTATGTTTTTTTGTTATGATGACGATTTTAGTCTCGATGCCCTACACAACAAGCTGGGGTTGGAGTACCCATTTTTTCATAACGAGAGAGGCTTTGAGGTTTCTCTTAGAAGAGGAAAGAGAGATTTTTTCTGGGTGTGAGGGTACTCTGATAGAAAGTTCTGTTCTGCCAGACAAGTGGAGGGATGAGGGAAAGGATCTAGAATCCAACCATCTCTACTATCCAGAAAAGAGTGGGGGCACAGCCCCAGACGCCATAAAGAAGTGGTATTTGGAGCTTGTCTCTGACTTGGTTCAAAAGGAATTTGAGGAGGCTTGCATGGATGCTGGAGTGATGGCACACTACATAGAGGACATGAGTATGCCTCTACACACTGGAGAGTTCACATATCATCACACTTCATATGAGAGAAGTGTGAACGAAAGACTGAGCAAATATAGAATATATGATTTTACAATTTCTTACATTGAAGATGTGAAGGCATACGTCATTTCAGAGGCTAAGGAGTCTAACAGCCATTATCAAGAGATTCTCAACCTCTACGATGAGGGTAACTGGGAAGCTTTAGATGAATTGACAGAAAAGCAGTTAAACCTGGGAGTTCAGAGCGTTGCAAACATCTTGCACTCAGCCTTTGTGGATGCAGGTTACTCTGGAGGAGAGATCAGACTCGATAGAAAGAGCTTGATAATTTCAAAGATGACGTATTATCTTGCTGTCTTTAAAATGCCACTTCTCGTCATTCTGGTGATCTTGATTCTATTTTTCTTGTTGAGAAGAGAGAAGAGAAAGGAGGGAGCCTGAGACATTCACTCTACAACCTTTGCATGTATGGTGTATCTCAATCCAGAGTAGGCGTCTCCCATTGAGAGTTCATCAAGATGCATCCTTCCATACCGGAACCTGGAGATGAGCTCTCTGTTGAAGCCCTGAATCAAGCCTCTCACAAACTCTCCTGTAGGAAAGTCTCTCTTGTAGATTATGAGCTCTGGAGGAGTTATGTTAAAGTGAACCTCAAACACTATCTTTTCCTCGTCGTTGGTGATCATCTTCACTTGAAGAAAGTCTCCTAGTTTTGAAAGTCCGCTTACAAAGGACTCGGCGAGGGAATTTGGGGTTGAAATTTCTCCTTTGTAGAAAAAATCTTTGTAGCTCTTGTATAGGGTCTGTCCAAGGTGGGAAAAGTCTGAGGGAATGAAGGTGCATTTCATAGTTGGTCTTAAAAGCTTCTGTTGTTCTGAAAGTATTACTTGGGTTAAAAGTCCATTGAAGAAGTAAAATTTGTATTTCCCGTTTCCAAGCAGAACTTCCTCTCTCTCAGCCTCAAGGCTCGATGTTCCAAGAATTGCCTCTCTTATCAACTTCTCATCAGGCTTAAACTTTGACTTTGAGATATAATCCCAAAGAATCTCTATCAGCTCTGGAGAGACACTCTTATCTGAGATACAACCAAAACGAGCCTCCAGCTCAGAGGCTTTATCCAACATCTTCAAAAACTTTTCCTCTGCATCCTCACCTGTAAGATAACTCTCCCTGCTCATGTAGATGGAGTTTTTCAAACCACCCTTTTGAAAGATTCTACACAGAGACTCCTCCTCAGAGCTTATGTATAAAACTCCATCTCTCTTTTTTTCTTTAAATGGGGACAACACATCCTCTAATCTTATCTCCAAGAACTCGCATGGAAAGAAGTCTGAGAGAAACAAAACAGACTCTCTACAAATTCTCTTCTCATCTTTAGATACAAGCTCTTGAGGAAATTTTGAGATATTATACTCAAGCTCTCGAAAACTCTTGAGTTTCTTTTGAGCCTCCTCAATCTCAAACATCACACTCATTTTATCAAGAAGAGTTTCAGAGAATCCCTTTTGAGAGACTATCTCTTTTAGGGTCTCTTCATCAAGAAAATCGGAGAGCTTTAAAACCTCAACACTCTCTTTCACACCTTTTTCTTCCTCCTCAGTTTTAGAAATTTCCTTAGGCTTCTCCTCTTTCATCTTTTCTTTTATAGACTTTAAAATTATCGATGCTTTCTCAGATTCTAAAGGTTCTTCTTTTAAAGCTTCAGGGAGCAAACTCTCCTCTTCCTCAAAAAAAGGCTCAGTTAAAGGCTCTTTGGAAGTTTCAATCTCAGATAAGGCAGTTTTCAACTTCTCAAGTCCCTCAAGAATAGATTCTTTTCTCCTCATCTCCACCGCTCTCTCCTTCTCAAGTTCTTCTATTTTTTCATTCAATTTCTCAATATCACTTTTGAGCTTCTTGTTTTCCTCAAGAAGATTTGAATCCTGAATACGTTCTTCCTTGAGCTTTTTGAGCTCCTCTCTTAGTTTTTTATTCTCCTTTGTCAGCTTGTAGAAGTCTCTCATAAGCTGGTGCAACTTCTCTTCAAAGACCTTTGCCATCTTGGAGATTCTACCACCTCATCATTAAGTAAATTGAAAAACTTGTATAAATAGTTATCGATTATGCTAAATTTTTCAGAATGAAAAACTTTATATACAATGTAAACGAAAGTTAGTTTAGGTGGCGCTATGAAAATTCCCATACCTAACAAGTTCAAATCCAAATTGCTTTATGAAAGAAGATGGAAAATCTTCATTTTTATAATCCTTGTAATTTTGACAAATGTTGAATCCCAACCTGAAGGAACTGTTGAAATTTCTCTCGACAACTGTGGCTCAGAGGATGATATTGCATACTACACCGTAACAGTTACAAACACTGGGGTTTCTATGATGAATTCTGGTGTAAGGGTTGTAGTTACTGATGAGAATGGAGCAACTGTTTGCGATACTTGCACCCAAACACCACTTATGAGCCCTGGAGAATCGTGGTCCTTTAGTGACTCTTGTGGTCCTTTCTCAACGATGGGAACAAAGACTTTTACAGTTACTTTATATACTGGAGTAGTCTGCACTGGAAGAATTCTTGACCAAGACATCATATCCTGTTACTATGTACCAACACTGGGTGAGATTCTCTCTGCAATATTATTGATTTCACTGGTTGGAATTAGTCTCTACAGGTGGAAAGTCAAATGAGGGCAATCCATTATCTCATAATATCTCTGATCTACATTATCTTTCTGATAATTCTTAGGAAAAAAAAGCTCTGGCTTTTCTACTTCATGGTGGGAGCCTTTGGTTTTGCTCTAATAAGCATCTTCTTTTCCTTAGACATGGGGTTTGAGCTCTTTTTGGAGAGAGTTGGACTTTCTCACGTCATAACAGGTTCAAGGCTTTTTGGAATCCAGACTCAACTCTTCAAGGAAAACGCCATGCTGGTGCAGGACCCCACAGGTTGGTCAATTCTTGCAATTGGAATGGAGTGCTCCGCTCTTCTTGAGTCTAGTGTAATTGCAGGTTTGCTTTTATTTTATCCAGCATTTTCCTCAACCAGGAGAATTTTCTCCTTGATCTTTGGATTGAGTCTAACCTATCTCTCAAACATTTTGAGATTGCTGATAATCGTTGGAATAACCCATTACATTGGAAAGTCTGCAGTGATCTTTGCCCATGCCGTGGTGGGAAGGCTCTTCTTCTTTGCCTGTGTTCTTGTGATCTACTGGTATCTGATGACCAAACCTACCATTAGTTTCATTGGAAAGATGGTGAGAAAGGTTGGAGCACTCAAAGAGGTCTATAGGAAGGAGATTCCAGAGAAGATGATTTTGAAGTGGAGAAACTTTGTAGAAAACCTTGAAATCCTTACAGTTAAGATCAGAGAAATGGAAGATGAGATTTACGATGAAAAAAGTTACGAAGAAGTTTTTAAAGTCTATGAGAAGATGTTTTACGAGTTTCTCTCCCACCTAGATTTCTACAAGAGGTTTGCCACAGAATTCAGTCAGGGGATATCGAGAAAGGAGAAGAAAAAGGCATTGAAGAACCTGGAGTATTGCGCAATTTTTTTCAACAGCCTTATGGATTGTAAGGGAAAGTTTTAAATACTTTTAGTACAACCATAACATCATCCATTTATAAGAGGTTTTATGATGAGTTTTCTCGCAAAGATTTTAGGCATCGATGCCTTGAGAGAAAAGATCGAGAGAGAGAGGGGGATGAGAAAAAAACTCGAGGAAAAGTTGGATATCAAGTATGATGACCTTGTAAAATTCTCCATCGCTTTGAAAAATTCAGAGATTGCAGATTTCAAGTTCAAGCTCAAGAGAAACGAAAAGAGAATAGATGCTCTTGAGAAAAGCTTATTAGAGTATGTCTCAAAGGAAGAACTCAAAAAACTTTTTAAGATAATCTATCTTTCCGATGAGGTTCAAGATGAGCTCGAGAAAACCTTTGAGGAGTACACTTTGGCAGAAAAAAATAAAAAAAAACACAAAGGTTGAGAAAGGTTCACAAATAACTTTATATAGTTCACAATTACCAACTCAAGAGATAACAATGATTTTAAAGGTGGCTAAATGAACAAACTGTTAGTGATAATGTTGATCTGGGGGGCTTGGATCTTGCTTCCAGTTGTAGTGGACTTTATAGGTTCAGCCTTTAGGCTTATAGCTGTTCTTCTGTATGGAAGAGATTTCAGAAAGCATAAGATAGAAAATGTAGAATTCCCAAAAGTTTCAGTCATAATTCCGGCCTACAACGAGGAGAATCTCATAGATAGGTGTATCAATTCTCTGAAGATTCAGGACTACCCCCATGAAAAGCTAGAGGTAATAATAGTGGACGATGGTTCTACAGACAACACTGTTCAAGTAGTTAACAATCACATAAATGGAAACGGAAATGGAAATAAGTTGAGAATCAATGGAAAGTATTTCTCTGTGGGAGACTTTGGAGGTGTTTTAAAGCTATACACCAATGGGCATCGAGGAAAGGCATACGCCCTGAATACTGGAATAAGAAATTCCTCAGGAAAACTTGTGATGAATATAGACAGCGATGTTATTCTCGCACCAGATGCCATAAGAAACATGGTTTGTGCCTTTCAGGAAAACGAGGAGATGGAAGCTGCCACTGGAAACATAGAGATAAGTCTGGAGGTGGAGGAGAGGGACAAAAATGGGGAGATCAAAACCAAGAGTTTGAACTTCTTTGAGAGTTTGTTAGCTAAGTGTCAATTTTTGGAGTATCTCAACGCCTTTCGCCTTGGAAGGCAGTACCAGAGTCTTTTAAACACAGAGTACACTCTCTCTGGAGCCTTTTCAGCCTTCAAGAGGGAGGTCCTCTTTAAATCCTCTCTCTATAGGAGTAACACTGTCTCTGAGGACTTTGATCTAAGCTTAGACATTCACAGACAAAAGGTCTACGTTGGATATGTGGCTGATGCCAAAGCATACATTGAACCAGTCATCGACTTGGATACTTTGTACGCCCAGAGGGTTAGATGGAGAAGGGGGCAGTTAGAAGTGTGTGGAATGCACGAGGACATGATTGGAAATAAAAAGTTCGGATACTTAGGAAAATTTGGTCTTCCAGACATGCTTTTAACAGACCACACCATGGCTTACCCAAGGATGATGTGGAGTGTGCTCATCCTTTTCTTTCCCTTCTTTGGCTACCATCCCAACGTCATCACCATATTTCTTACGCTGATGTACTCTATGTACGTTCTCTTAGATTACCTTCAAACCATTGGAGCCTACTTCATAGTGGATCGAGAAACTAAGATGGGAATCGAAAAAAGCTTTCCCTACTGTTTCATTCTACCTTTCTATAGATTGATGATCTTTTACTTTAGGATGTCTGGTTATCACTACAGTCTGAAAGAGCCTCCAAAGTGGAGGATTGAGGGGCCTGTGAATGGGATAAGGAATGGGATAAAAAGCTTGAATGGAGGCAAATTCATTGGAATGTTGAGTTCTGTTTTCTTGTTGGTTAAGAGAAACTAGAAAGGGAAAATCATGTCTCTTTTGAGTCAATTATTGAGAAAAGATAGGTTGAAGGGAATATTTGGACTCTTTTTGGTTTGGGTTATCTTGTTTATAATTTTTTCTCCAGTTCTTGATGAGGGGGTTGCGAGCGGAAGCGATGCCATGGGACATCTCTTCAAAGTCTGGTACATAGGTGAACACTTTAAGATGTACAACCATATTCCCTCTTGGACTCCCTACTGGTACACTGGATTTCCACTGCTAAAATTCTATCCTCCCTTCTCATATTATATAATCTCAATCATGTTCTTATTTATAGATGATATTGATTTGACTTATAGAGTATTCACATTTTTTATTGTATTTTCCCTCAGTGCATCTTTTTATTGGGTTGTCTACAAGAGAATTGGATTTGTAGCTGCCTTTGTTTCGAGCCTTCTCTTTCCTCTCTCCACTATAATCAACAGAACCTACTTTGGTCTTGGAGGATTACCAGCCTCTTTTTCCTTGATTTTTCTTCCGTTGAGTTTTTATTTCACTTGGAAACTTCTTGAAAACCAGATTAAACCGAGAGATATTGTAGGGATCTCATTCATTCTTTCACTCTTTATCCTCTCTCATGCTATGACAGCAGCCTTTTCAATGATAACACTTTTGATCTTCATCCTCTCCTATCAGATGATTGAAGGAAAATTCAACTTCAGAGCAAACCTGGCATTCGGTACATCTATTATTCTCGGAATTCTCCTCTCTTCTTGGTGGCTTCTTCCAGCATACTTTGAAATAGCCATGCCACCTGCTCCACCTGAATCAATTCAGATAAATTCAACTCCTCCCTTGGAGTTATTGGGTGAATTTCAGTACTTGAAGGGAGTTTCTGGGACAAGATACTTAGGTCTCTCAATTCTCATCCTTGCAATTATCTGTGTTTTGAAGAAAAGAGATGCCTTTCATATCTCCATTTTCATCGTTGGTTTGTATTCAACGATATTTGCATTGGGAGTTTACACCCCAATTTTCAAATTTCTTCCTCTATCAAAACAGATATTTCCAGATTATGTTCTATACAATTCTATCTTCTCATTTGTGCTCTTGAGTGGAGCCCTTCTCCAGGATCTTTATGAGAAAAGAGAGAGTTTCTCTTCAAAAATCAAAAGAGTCATCTTTGTAGGTATTGTTCTTGCATTGTGCATCCTTGATTTCTCTCCCTCCTCTCAAATCCACAACAGAAGAGAGCCTTTAAACTTCATAGAAACTTCTAAAGATATTCAAGATATGGAAAATCCCGGTAGAATTTCATGTTTGGGACCATTTTCCTCTGACTTTAGCTACTATGTTCCAATAATTACATCTAGAGGAATAGTTGAGGGATTCTTCATTCAGGGAACTCAACATTTTGAGGAAATAGCCACCATAAATTTCGTAATAAAGAGAGATTTCCCCTCTGACTTAATACAAAAAAAATATTCTCAGTGGAACGTTAGATACGTGATCACTCTCGATGAGTACAGCGAAAAGATCGAAAATTCTCCTCCCCTGAATTTTAAGGAGATTTCCAACCATGAGAATTTACATCTTTTTTCCAGTACAACACCTTCCTCCTATTTCCAAGTCATGGATAGGGAAATCCTGGTGGTTGGAAGGTACGCTCCAACTGTTGCAGTTCTATTTCCTTGGGTTGCTGAGGGCCACTCCAAATACATAGATGATTATGACTGGAGATATCTCTCTAATTTTAAAGAGATAATTCTTTATGGTTTTTCCTATCGAGACAAGGAAAGGGCTGAGGAACTTGTAAAAAGATTTGTTGAAGAAGGAGGAGTTGTGGTGATTGATCTATTTGGAATGGAAGGAGAGTGGTGGGAAACTGAGACCTCATTTTATGAAGTGGATGCCATACCAATTGAAATTGAGGGAAGGTTGGAGATAGAGAGGTCTCCGGAACTACGTTTTGGAGAGCTATTTGAGTTCTCACCCTTTTACTATGAGGGAGGACCATGGAGAAGTGTTGTCTATCTTGCGTTGGATGAGAGTTTTGCAAACATAGACTATCTGGATGGAAATTATTCTATTTTTGGATACAAAAATGTGGGAGATGGAAGGATTTACTTTGTAGGTTTGAACTTATTCTATCACTCTCTGATAAACGAGGATGAAAACTCTAAAGAACTTCTGGAAAATCTGTTAGATCTTGGAAGCCCATCTAAGAAGTTAGAACTTAGGACTTTTGAGATTATAGAGGAAGAATGGCAAGATGAAAGTATCTATTTCAAGTACGATGCTCCTGAAACGTCCTTGGTAATCTCTTTAACCTTCTCTCCCAACTGGAGAGCCTTCATAGATAGTAAGAATGTTAAAGTTTACAACTATGAAAATCTCATACTTCTATTCTTGCCAGAGGGAAGACATACCGTATACCTTGAGTATGGTACTACATCTTTTGAAACCTTGAGCAAACTCATAAGCATTTTTACCTTATTTTTTATTGGGTTCATCTTCAAAAGAAGTTTAAATAGGACTTAGATTTCTCCAATCTCCTTTATTCCAACTATAAAAACGACTCCTCTATCAAGCAGTGCAAAAGCCAGGGCAGCCTCAGGTTCAACACCAAGAAGAACAAAAATTCCAGCAACTGCTCCCTCTGTTATTCCCAAACCACCCAAGGTTATTGGAAGAAAAGATAGAGAGAGTATTAGAGGTTGCAGAAGAAGATAAGTTAGAGGAGATAGATTCAAAGAGAGGGAATTTCCAACAAATATCCACCTTGCGCCTGTGAATATCCAGCTTGATAGAGTCAGGATAAAGATGTTTGTGAAATCAGAGAGAGACTCTCTGTGAAGTCTCTGAAAGATTTCGATAGATTCTTTTATTTTCTCACTCTTGTAAGGTATGTGCTCTACCAATTTTGTAATCTCTCTTGATGTGGATAAAATCAGAAGAAAAAAGGTAATGAGAAATAATGTACTAATTCCCAAAAGCATCATGAACCTTATCTCGGAAATTTTTTTGAAAGTATAGAATAAATAGAAAAAAGCAGCAAGGGCAAGGATTGTCCTTAGAGAAAAGTCAAGAACCTGCACTGAGAGTATCACAGAAAGAGATCTAGATTTTTTTATTTTTCCCTTTTTGAATAGGGCATATGCTGTGGTAAGATAACCCACTCTTCCAGGAGTTACCTCACTTACAAGCATTCCCAACATATTGCACCAGAAAATCTGAGATATTCCTAAATTTAAATCCAAATTTTTTAACATGAGCTTCAAACGATAGCTCACAGCAAAAAGAGCAAAAATATAGATTAAAATAGCAAGGAATATGAATCTCAAATTCACTTTCTTCATAACTTCTTGAAGATTTTCAACTCCAATCTTCAGAGTGAGAAAGCTCAAAATAAGAATTGCAACAAGAAATCTAAGAATGTTCACATGGACTTTCTTCATCTCATCGACCTTAACTTCATTGTCATCA
Source organism: Candidatus Methanofastidiosia archaeon (assembly GCA_046760205.1). Lineage (GTDB taxonomy): Archaea > Methanobacteriota_B > Thermococci > Methanofastidiosales > SZ-28-30 > JBHIDS01. The sequence goes on along the minus strand of JBHIDS010000004.1, from coordinate 1,716 downwards.
AGAGATATTTTAAGATGACTTTGAGAGAAAGATTGAACTTTGAGGTTCCCCTTTTTCTACTCTTTAGTTTTATAGGTATCTCTGAAAACCTACAACCAAGTCTTCTTGCTTTCACAACCTCTTCCAACTGTATTGGAAATCCATCTTCTTCTAAAATCAATTTCTCAATAATTTCTCTTCTTATTGCCCTGTACCCAGTAGTTACATCCTTTACAGGCAACTTTAAAAGATTTCTCATGAATAGATTTCCAACTTTACTCACAAAAACTCTCAAGAAGGGAACATCCTCCATTCCCCCACCTTTCACATATCTTGAACCAACGACAAAATCAAAACCTTTTCTGATCTCTTGTAAGAAGTTTGGAATTTTTAAAGGATCATGGGTTTCATCTCCATCCATAAACAACATTACATCATATCTTTTTTTTATTCCATTCTCAATTCCAATTCTCAGAGCCTTTCCAAATCCCTTGTTTTTTTGGTATGAGATTACCTTTATATTTTCATAAAACTCACATACTTTTCTTATTTCATCTAAGGTAGAATCTGTGCTTCCATCGTTTATCAAAAACACATCAACGTTGAGATCATTTTTCCTTAAAGCATCTTCAATTCTAGTTATCAATGAAAAAACATTCTTTTCCTCATTGTACATTGGAATGATGATAGCTGTTTTCATTTCATCTCCTAATCCAAAACCTCCTCTCCAAACTTCACTGCAAGCTTTCTCATTATCTCATCGATCTCTGCCTCTGTTGGAATCCTTATTCTATACTCTTTCTCAAGATTGGATTCTCTTCTCTCACCTCTATCGAGTCTTGCCTTTTTCGGTATTCCAACCTTCAAAACCACATCTATGTTTTCATACTCAAAGACGTAAACCTCTCCATTCTTAATCTTTAAAATCCTCTCAAGGGCTTTGAATCCAAAGAGTTTTCCGCTCAAAGCTGCAAATGCCTCTCCGTTCAGAAAGACAACAACTCCCCCTACTTCATCTCTAACGTCTATGTACCCATTGAGTTTTTTTCTGAGGATTGCCCTTCTCACTTCATTCATACTTAAAAGAGATAGAGAGAGAGTTCCAAGCATTTTTCCTTCAGGAATTTGATAATTGGTTATCCTCTTTGAGGTTGAGATTTTATGTTTTATGGTATAGAGATTTTCATAGTCTTTCAGCATGTCTTCCACGTTTTTCAAGGAAGTGGAATAAACATCCATCAACCCATCACAATCCTCCCATTTGGATGAAATGAGAGATTCCTCACCAAGCTCTATTCTCCCATTGTGCTCGTAAACCGTAGAGAGTATTCCCCCATTCTTGTAGATCAGAATACTCTTCTCACACCTACTCTCACCTTTAAAATAGAGCACTGCAAACCCAGTGTGTCTTAAATCCCTCAATTCTTTGAAGGTTTTTAGCCAATCCTTCTTCCTGATGTTTTTCTCAAAGAGGGAATAGGAAATCATCGAGGCTATTCTTTTGAGGTTGTATAAATAGGTTGTGGGTGGGAGTTTTTAATAGCTTGAACAAATCAAGGAGATACCTATAATTTTTGAAAGTTACCATAGCTCTAACTTGGATATTTTGGTTTAATTCTAAATGGCAAGAATTTTCTGAAACGTCCATTACAACAGGGACAGATAAATCTATTATTCAGTAACATAAATTAATTATTTTAATTATACCTTTATTTGCGTCAACCTCAACTTCGTCGC
>JBHIDS010000003.1:0-33695 GCA_046760205.1 Candidatus Methanofastidiosia archaeon | reverse complement strand
CGGTTGCCCTCACCATCTCTCTTCCTCTGCAGCCTTCTCTAAAGCCTTAACATAGAGGGATGAAATCTTGTGTTTTCTGCAATCTCTGCAAACCGTTACTCTAAGGGTATCCACTTTGTAATCTATCAAAAGATCCGTCTTCCAGTGGGTCTTCTTCTCCTTTCCACAAAATAAGCAAGTAGGCATCTCACTCACCTAAAATTTTGCTCTGTTTAAGCTTTGCCTCGCGAAGGCTCTCAAAGGCTTTCTTTATCTTCTCATCCTCTTTCGGACTTTCCTCAAGAATCTTTGGTTTTTCTCTTAAACTTGAAACTTCTTCTCTCACAAAATCTTTTAACTCTTTTTTGAGTTTTGAAACTTCCACTGATACCAATCTTTTCAATTTCTCTGTTACTAGCCTTTCTACTTGGAGTTCTATGTACTCATCTAAGGCTTTCTCTATCTCCTTCTCACTATCATCTTCAGGCATCCGACTACCTCTGTTTTAATATGAAATGAAACATTTAAAGCTTTGCCTACAGGTTAAATCCAGTGATCCAGTTTTTCTTGGTTTAGAATAATGCTTTTCTTTTTCCAATCTTTGATTGGTATCCTCAACCTCCCCCCAATGTCGTTCAAGGCATCTTTTAAACTCTCAAACTCTGAAATCTCTCTGGCATTCCTTATATTTTCTCGACACTCCCATACTCCAACAGAAAGATAGTAATCTTTCGAGGTCTCTCTAAAAACAAGAACTGTAGCTTGTCTTCTCATGCTTTTTAAAAGCTCACAAACTGCAAACCTTACTGCATAGTAACCCCCACCCTCTCGAATGGCATAGTCACTCCTTCCAAAGTAGGTTTCGTGCTCCCCTATGAGCTTTATCTCACTGAGTCCTAAAGTCCAGAATGTATTTGGAACCCAAGCCTCAAGCTGCTCGTATCGCCATCTTTCAGGCATGAGCAGAATCTCGAAGTGGTTTCCAAGATAGGAATTTGAAAATATCTTGAAATTCTCCAAAATCTTAAAGTTTTTGATTTCATCTATCATACGATTAGATAGAATGTTGTCTACAGCTGTAATGCTCCATCTGGTCGGCACCAGCTTTCTCTCATTTCCCAAAATTCCCGCACTGAAGATTCTTTCAAGATAGTAAACATCGAGTCCTTTTCTGTACAAAAGGTTTAAAGAGTCTGCAGCCTTGAGCTCATCTCCAAGAATTCTATCCACTTTTTTTGGAATCTTAGGATTTTCCGTTATCTTGAAGCTTTTGAGCTTGCCAAAAGGTCCCATAGGTTGTGCTATGGCTGAGAAAACCACTTGGAATTTGGGCTTTGACTTCAACCCAATCTCAACCTCAACTGGAATTTCAGAGGCAGAAATCTCCTCAAGGTTTTGGGTGAGTTTTCCTTTATCCTTAACGTTACACTTTTCCATTGAACGTACAAGGCTTGATCTGTACTCTATGATCTCAGGAAATCCAAGTCCATACCATCTTGCTGGATCATCATAAATCATTGAATCTTCTGTGTGAAATGGAAGAGAGAGAAATCCTACGTTGACGTTGGGATAGTCGTGCCAACTCACAAAGAGAGAGGGTGCAGGACCCTGAAAGTTTTTCCTTAGTTTTTCTTTCTTCAATCTCTGAACCTTCACCTGCTCTAGTATCGGGCAAGCTGGAAGTCCACAGAGCAATCTCCCCTTGCAGGTTATGCATTTTTCTCTCGATATTTTCAGAGTTTTATCCATCTCCACAAAGATCTTGCACCTTGGGGAGGTGAAGCTCTGGTACTTCATATTTTGGATTCCTTTGAAGGTTTATAAGGTTTATCTAAATATTTTATGGGGTCGCCGAGATTCGAACTCGAGTCTATGCCTCCCGAAGGCACAAGGATCACCAAGCTACCCTACGACCCCAAAGCCTCGGGGGGGATTCGAACCCCCGACCTACCGCTCTCTCTGAACCTTTTTTTGAAAGAGAAAAATTCTTTCTTTTCCCATGAACAGCTTTTCTTTCTTTTAAGAAAGAAAAGGGGTTCTTACGAGGCGGTCGCTCTACCGCTAAGCCACCGAGGCCTCAAATGTTTTCTTTTGAATGATTATTTAAGCCTTTCTCTTATTCTTTTTCTTCTAAGATTATTTTTAAGTTGATTTCTATGACAAATTTTTGGAAAAGATAAAGGAGAAAGTTGAGGATTAGGGAAACCCAAGATATCTCAATATGAGATCTTTCAAAAAAACATCAAAAAATGTGTAAATCAAGACTGGCAAAACAATTACCAAAGTTGTTCTAATTTTTGAAATTTTGTGATTAAAATAGATTCCAATCCCTAAGAGAGATAGAGTCCAGTATAAGAAGATTCTTTGAATAATTTTCGTTGCTTTGATTGACAAAGAATTTTGAAACAACAATCGAATACTTTCTACATCTATGCTTGAAGGCACTTCTTTTGGAAACATTGTAACAATGATAATCAACACAAAAATAGCTGAAAAAATTTTTGGAATGTGAGCCCAGCCAAATATTTCCAAGATTTTTCTAAAGCTACCTTTCCCTCCCAATGCCAAAGCTAATAAATGAAATATTCCAGCAATAATTATCCAATTTAAAAATACTGCAAGAGTGGCACCAAGCACTCCACCAGTTGCCCCTGCCCAAAAAAAGGGTCTATGTTCTTTTGGAAGTACTTTTGCCATCTCATTCAACATGAAGAATGCAGTGATAAAATTAAAAAAAGCTATGAGAAAAACAATTAAAAATGGTTTATTCAAATCTACTTTTTCCTCATTGATTTCTCTTATTGTTCCTACTGGTTTTACCAAAATCCCAATAATTCTGTTCATTCAACCACCTATAAATTGGGTTGTTATCTTTGCCTCAACTATTGCTGCAACAACGATCAAAACGATTGAGAAGGTAGATAAAGCAAAAATATCTTTTTGCTCTTGTTTTTTCAAAGGTTCCTCTCCAAACCTTAGGTAGTTATAAAAGGATTTTGCAATCAGAAAGCCTACAGTTCCAGCAAGCAAGGTTGCTGGAAGCTCAAAGATTCCGTGAGGAAGGGTTAAAATCAAGATTTTTGAGATGGAAATTTTATTAAGAAAATCTCCTATAACAACCCCAAATATTAAGCCATTGAAGGCGAGGTTTAATAAGGTAAGTATTCCCAAGGAAAATCCTCCAACTATTAATATTGTTATTACCAGCAAATTGTATTTCAGAAAAAACAAAGGACTATCTGGATTACCTTTTATTCTGTATGGATTCATATCATAGAACGATTCTGGAATTGGTTGGTGAATTTCTGAGTTATATGATAAAAACATTCCTATTGAAAAACTTAAAACATAAATAAAAAATGCTAAAAGCAAAGGTATTCTGTTTCTAAAAAGAAAATTTACAATCATTCTATCACCATAAAATTCTGTTTAACTTTTCCTTTTTGAAACAACATATTCACTCAATGTAAAAATACCAAAACCCAAAGTAAAACTCAAAGCCCAACTGAAAATTTCTGCTACTCCTACCTCGAGTAGATAAAAAAATGTTATTCCAGCAACTATAGCTCCAGCTATACCTCCAACTATTGTTTCTTTCCTTATTCTACCCTTTGACAAAATTTCATCAACACTTATTCCAACACTAAATCCTAAAACAACAGCAAATGATATATTAAATATCTCGCTAATTGGCCTAAATAAATAATAAATTATAAGTATCACCACTAGTCCTGCTAGATATCCAGCCACTCCAGGCACTTCTTTTTTCAATTTTACCACCTCAATTAAAAAAATTTATAGAAATTCAAATGAACTACAATCCCCCCACTAGTCCTCCAATAAAACCTCCCACAGCTCCACCTATTTCTGTTCCAGCTTTTGCCCCCCAATATGCTCCAGACCATATAAGAGCCCATGTCTCATAATCTCCAAGTTCCCCCCATCCTCCTCCGCAACCTCCTCCACCACCTGTGCTTCCAGTGTTGTAAGCTCTAGCATATTGCGTGCTTGTACAACCAGCACTATTAGCAATTATCCAACCAGCTTGTTCTACAACCATTGCACTTCCAACCAAAAACAAGTTCACACAAACCAACAATGCAATTGCCTTGTTCCTTCTCATCACCTCACCTCTAAGTTTTTTTATATAATCAACTTATTATTTAAGCTTTTTGGTTCAAAAAAATTTGTACTTTACAAAAGTAAAATTCAATATATATTGAACTTATTTTTCTATTATGGCTAAGCCATAATAGAAAATTTAAACCCTTGGATTTCTTCTTTTTTGCATGAAAAACAAGATCTCGATTTCCGATGATATAAATCTTTCTGTTAAGAGCAAAAAGAGAGGCTGACCACCAAGCAAACCTTCGGCGATGCTCGGGGCTTTTATAGTGATGATTTTTAAGCCTTTCTCTCAAAGAAAAATCCCAACAACAAGAGAATGGCTCCTAAGAAAGTAAAGAGAGAACCTGAGTAGATGTAGGAGTAGCAAACCAGCTTTAGATCATATCTCACCTTCGTGGGAGTTGAATTTGAGAGCTTTAGCACTATTCTCTCTCCCTTTGAAAAACTCTCATCAATTTTTATTCTTTTTCCTCTTTTTTCAAAGGCTTTACTTCCAGAAAGTGAAATGGTGATCTCTCTTTCAGACTCTATCTCGCCTGAGAGTCTGTGAGCCATGGGATCCAACCTGGAAAATTCGTAATCTAATACAACCTCCTCTCCCTCTAGGACAAATTCCTCTGAGATGTAATCTGTTGCTGAAATATAAACCAGAATCCCAACCAATAGAAGCCCTATACCCACCAACTTCAACATGAGTCAACCTCCTTTTCTAAAATTCTTCACCTAAAAGTCCAAGTTGCTCAAGATAAGAACAAATCCTGTTGAAGATATTTACTATCTCTTTGCACTCCTCCTCTCTTAAATAGTACCAGGTCCACTGAACGAGCTTCTCAGAGATGGTTATCTCCAAGTAAATGTCCCAGAGAATCTGGTTTGAAACTGGAAGGTCTGAGAAATCCGAAGAGAGCACAGACCTCCTATACCCCTCATCGTGCATAGGCATTCCAAACTTCACCTGAAACTCAAAGATCTCAAGCCCAAAGTATCTCACAAAATGGTCAAAGGTTTTGTCAGAGTTTAGTTTTGAAGAGAGCTCATTTAAAATCTCAAAATCTCTCATAACCTCTCTCAACCTTCTCAAGACCATTGAAGGCAGAAATTCTGTGCTCAAATTTATGAGGTTCATCTCACACTCGTACCTCTTGAAGTCCTTGAAGATCTCTCTTGGATCTTTTAAGGGAGAGAGCTCAAGGATTCCCTCTAGAACCAGAGACTTTGCAACCCCAGGAGAGGGATCGTTGAATCTCAACCTCAAGAACTGAAAGTTTTGGTTCTCTATCTGAGTGATGATGGTTCTTGGATCTCTCTCAATCACATCTTTTGTGGTGAAGTTGAAGAGCTTTGCAGTTCTTCTAATATAGTTTTGGATGTGCTCCTGCATGTCTATGTTTTCTACCAAGAGTACTTCCATCTCTCTGTTCTTGGTATCTAAGTGATAGAAACCCATAGCTTAAAGTAAGGACAAAACTTTTAAGGTTTTTCATGAAGGATTGTTGAATGAACCTTAAACTCAAAAAAAGAAGAAGAGAGGTTATTCTCATAGCGTTGCTTTCACTTGCCTTCTCTCTCAGAGCATCCAGTGCAAGGTTTTCATATCTTCTCTTTGCAGATCCCTTCATGCACTTTGACAGAATTCAAAGGTTGGTTGAAAGCTCTCACTATCCAATTCTAAACTTCTACGATGGAGCAGAGGGTTCTTTTTACTATGTTGTTGGTTATGAGGGAATGTACTTTATTGCATGGATCTTTCACAAATTTTTGAATCTTTTTGGATTCTCTCTCTTTAGGACCGCAAAGCTTCTTCCTGCAATCTTTGGAACTTTGAGTGCAATCCCACTTTACCTTTTGATAAAGAGAATGTACACAGCAAAGGTTGCCTTATTAACAGTTCTCTTTTATGCCATAACCCAAGCCTCCATAGAAAAGAGTCTTGCTGGAAACCTTAGGGGAGATGTTTTCATGCTCTTTTTCATGCTCTGGATGCTCTATTTTTTTCACCTAAGTCTTGAAAATAAAAGATATTCTTTCCTATCTTCTCTCTTTCTCTTTTTATGTGGAATAACATGGGTGGGCTGGCCCTTTGCCTTCGTTACGCTTACAGCATGCTTTTTAGGATACTTTTTGAATCTTCTCACCTTAAAGAATCCCAACTTCAAAAATTGTATTCTCTCCTTTTCTATCACCAGCATTTTGGGATTGAGTTTGATCTTTCTCTTCAACCACCTCTTCTTCATATACCACCTTCAACTCAAAGAGAGTCTTGTAGAAAACCAGCTGAGGGAGATTGAGCTTTTAGCAATTTTATTAGGCTCTGTAATTTTTTTATCCTTTCTTCTTGCCTTCATAAAGAAATTAAAGTTCCAAAATCGAAGCTTGAAGATCGTGATTTTTTCAATTCTCCTCATTTCAGCTATTCTCCTAGAGTTAAAGAGTGGATTTATTCAAAACCAACTTTTAGAACTTTACGAGCTCAACGTAAACCTTGACCCCTTTAGAGTTGACAGAACCGTTACAGAGCAGTACCAACTCACCTTTAAAAACTTAGCCTCTTATCTTGGAGTGCTCTTTATTCTTTCTCCTCTGGGACTCATCCCTCTCATAAGAAAGAGAAATGGTTTTGTTCTTGGATACATAGTTGCAAGCTCTGCCTTGATGTACATCATGGTGAGATTCTTGTTTCTGGCATCCCCCATCTTATGTTTTCTTGGAGCTCTTTTTCTTGACAAATCCTCTTTGAGGTTGTCTTTGGTGATTTTACTGGTTCTTCCAAACTTCTTCCTCTCCTACAACCATCTAAATGAGATTTCTCCTTTAATTACAGAAGAGCTTCAAGAGAGCTTTGAATTCATAAAAAGCAAAACTCCCAAAGATTCTGTGATCCTCTCATGGTGGGACTACACTTGGTTGATTCAGGCGAAGGCTGAAAGAAAAACAGCTTTTCTGGGGGGGCATCCAAACGCAAGCGACTCAGAACTCTACTCCATCTTTACTGAAAATCCTACGGAATCTTTAAAGATTGCTAAAAAGAGGGGTGTGGACTATTTGCTCATCGATGAGAGAACCCTACTTAAGTGGTTAAAGATAAAATGGTATGCTCAAAGTTCAATGAGTTTTTACGATTCTCTTCTTGCAAAAGCCTCTTCAGAACCCGAGGGGTTTGAGTTGGTTTTTTCAAAGGGGGATGTCCAAATCTACAAAATTGAGCATCACAAGTTCATATCTGTGAAGAGATACCAAGAGGGATTTGAGGTCCAGGTTAACTCTGATGCAGACCCTTTATTTGGAACCTTGGAGGTCTATCTCATCGACCCTCATGGGGATTTGGGCTACAGAGAGTTCTTTGACGTTGAGCTAGATCCTGCATCTACTGAGAGTTTTACGGTTTCCTTTAAACTCACTGGAGACTTAAGGATTGGAACGTACCAGCTCACAGCTAGGTTAGAAGAAAAGCTTGCATCCTCTGAGGGAATGACTCATCTAAACTTTGCCTATAAAAAATCCAATCCAAACTCATTTATCAGTATCTATTTTTTTGTAAATGGCAACTGGCATCAGATTTCAGATGGAGCTTTGAGCTATCCTGGAGTGAAAATCCCTCATCTTAAAAACAAGAACTGGAACTTTGTTACTGTGAGACTCTCAGATGAAGTTTCACAGGAGCTTGGAAAATCACCCTATGGCAGGATAGAAAATTTCGAGATTGCCTTCTTTGGAGGTTCTGGAGACTATGTTCTCTTCGATAGCATATACCTCTCAGATGAAAGAGAGAGAGTCATCTACGATGAGCAAGACCCCTCAAGCTTTTATGGTTGGGGATGGGACGGATTTTCTGGTTTAACTTCTAAGGAAAGCTATTCTGGGAATATCTCCTACATATTAGAGGTTCCCGAGGATAGAAATTCCACATCTGATGGCTGGATGACTCCAAAAAACACCTACTTCGCATTCGAACTCTTTGAGATTTCTCACATTCCAAAGGAAACGATTTCTGTGAGAGCTGAACTAAATGCCACGTTTGATGAGCTTAGGATAGAGGGAGAGGCATTCAGGAATACACCTGTTGAGAGAGCAGAAGTTGTTGTAAGAAGTGGAGAGAGAGTTTGGAAAACCAAAACAGATGCGAGGGGTAATTTTGAGCTGAAAATAGGAAAAGATTCTTCTCCCTCTTTGAGAATATTTGAGGGTTTAAACCTATATCATGTTTTTGTCTCAGATGGCAAGGACTTTGGGAGTTTGAGTTTGAAGTTTGAAACAGATTTCTCCTCAGAGATAGTCGATGTTAGGTATCTCTCAAATGAAAAATGGAGAACTTTTGATGAGATTCCAGAGATTAAAGCTGGGGAGAGCTTAAAGATTAGATTCAAGGTAAAAACCAATTTTAAGCCATTGATTGAGGATAGGATAATATTTAATCTAAAAGGACTTCCCTCTTTAAAGATAGTGCAGGAGCTTGAGGTTTCAAGTTCATACTCTCAAGATTCAAATACAAAAAGTGAGTACATCTATATTGAACTCAAGTTGAAAAAAGATCTAAAACCTGGAGAGTATCTCTTGCTCACTCACATCTTGGATGCAGAGCCTGAAGGTTCGATCTGGTACTACAAGTCCTCTCCCTTTAAAATCCTTATTCTTTCTGGCAAAGTTTTTTATAACCTACAAGGATTCAATCAAATGTGAATGTAAGAAAAAGAATCAGGGCTTTGATTGACAGCACTCTTATAAAGACCACCACCTACCTCATAGCAAACTCCCTCGTATCCTCTTTTTTGGGATTCATCTTCTGGACTCTCTGTGCGAGGTTCTACTCTCCAAAATCTTTAGGGCTTGCAGTGGCCCTAATTTCGGGAATGACTCTACTATCCTCCTTCTCAAACCTCGGTTTTGGAGTTTTGATGGTGAGGGTTTTGCCTACTTTTAAGGACAAGGAAAAAATAATCAACTCAAGCTTTACAATATCTGGTTTTACTCTTTTGGTTCTCTCAACGATATTTTTGCTTTTTTTAGACTCAATCTCTCCAGAGCTTGGTTTTCTAAGAGAAAGCCTCCTCTACTCCTCCCTCTTTATTCTCTTCACCCTTTTTTGGCTCTTCACAGTTCTTCTTGAGAGTTTGTTTCTCTCTTTGAGAAAGGCAAGGTACATCCTTTTAAAGAACACCCTCTTCAGTATTTTAAAAATAGCCTTTCCCTTCTTTTTGATTTTTCTTGGAGCCATGGGAATCTTCGTCTCTTGGGGACTTGCATCTCTCCTCGCCTTTCTCTTGAGCTTTCACTTTTATTTTAAAAGACTTATGCCGGAGTATCGTTTAAGGCTTGACTTTGACTTTAAATCCTTAAAGCCCATGTTGAGTTTTGCATTTGGAAACTATCTTGCAGGACTTCTATCGAGGCTCCCAGTAATGGTTCTACCTTTGATGATAATCAATCTCCTAAATCCAGAGTCAACAGCTTACTTCTATGTTTCTTTTATGATTGCATCCATTCTCTTCATCCTACCTCAAGCCACAGCCTCTTCCCTTCTAGCTGAGGGCTCTCACAACGAGAAGATGATCTCTGAGAATTTGAGAAATTCTCTCAAATTCATCGTAATCACTTTAACTCCTGCAATAGCTTTAACCTTGGTTTTTGTGGATTTCCTTCTTGGGCTTTTTGGTAACAGGTATGTTGAGAGTGGTCATGGTATTTTGATCCTGCTCGTTCTTTCTTCAATTCCTCTCTCGATAAACACTCTAAGGATTGTTCTCTACAACCTAGAAAAGAAAGTGGGCAATGTGATAAAGCTCAATGCCCTCATCTCATTTTCAACACTAGTCTTAAGCTATTTGCTCTTGGGGAGGATGGGACTTAAAGGGGTGGGAATTGCCTATCTTACAACCCAAACCATTGTATCTCTTGCAATCTTTTTTGGTTTTGTGAAAAGGATTTTGAAATGATTGTAGAGTTAAGAAAATCTGATTCTCAAGATTGCAGAAATCAGAGCAAAAACCAGGATGAAGAGGCTCAAAGAGGCAATGATTGGAATAAAGCTCAAATCCCAGAATCTGTCAAGGATCAATCCATCAATTATAACCACAGAAACACTCAAAACTATGGTCAAAATTACCTTTTCAGTCCAATCCAGATCCCCTTTTGGAAAAAGAGTCTGCATCAAAACGTAACCTGGCAAGAAAAGAACAAAGATTATTCCAAGAAGAACTCTAAATCCTTGAAGGTTGAAGATTAAAAGTGTAAGTGAGATGACGATCATCCCAACAATAAGTAGAAAACCACTTTTTACCATATTGATGATTTTCCATAGATATATAAATCTTTTCAAACATTTTAATGGATCAAATTTTGGTAGACTTTTTCAATTTCTCTTGCAACTTTATTCCATGAGTACTTCAAGATTACCTTTTTATAAGCATTCTTTGTGAGATTTTTTGCTAAATTTTTGTCTTCGATAAGAGTAATTATTTTCTTTGCAAGAGCCTTTGAATCCATCGATGGAACAAGTAAACCTTCTTTGCCACTTTCAATCGTCTCTGAAATTCCCCCTGTTCTTGTGGCAATGATTGGGATTTGGCTTGCCATGGCTTCTAAGATTACAAGAGGAAACATTTCATGTAAACTTGGAAGACAGAAAATATCGCAAGAGGCATAGAGCCTTTTTAACATACCAACTTCTAAATTTCCAGCAAAAATCACTTTATCTTCTACACCTATCTTTTTTGAATATTCCATCAAGTATTTCTCTTGGTGTCCTTCACCTATTATCAGCAAATTCACCTCATAAATCCTCAAAATCTCTTTGAAGGCTTGCAACAAATAAATAATTCCCTTCTCAGGAGATAGTCTACCAACATAGAGTATCTTTGGAATCTCTTTGTTCAAGTTCCATCTCTCAAATATTTCCATGTTTCGATTTTTCGGATTGTAAATTTCTGTATCAACACCATTTGGGATTATGGAAATCTTTTTATGATCGAACTCCAAACGCTTTCGAATTTCTCTCTCAAAATTTTCACTCAAAAAAATCAGATGATCTGCAAGGGTGTAAAGTTTTTTTGAAGCCATCTTTCCTATGGGTGTGAATACTCTGTATGAAAATGGAAATCCTGACTTATCGTCCATCATCCACATACTCCAAAAGTGTTCAGTGTATATCAAAGGTATTTTTAAGTTCTTGAGAGAACTTATCGTTGAGTAGGCAGGAAGAGAAACTTGCGAATGAACAACATCAAAATCTTGTTTCTTCGCAATCTCTTTCATCATTCCTCCAAAGAAGTAAACTCTACTAAGATAGGGTAATCCAGGAATTTTTCTTACCTTTAGGCTGTGGATGTTGTATCCTTCAACAGTTTTTCTTAGTTCTTTATTCAAATTTACATAAACATGAACTTCGTGCCCAAACTTAGTTAACTTTCTTGAGATGTTATGAATGTGTCTCTCTATGGCTCCACTGCTTCTTGGTGGCACATCTCCCATCCCCCCAACCATCGCTATCTTCATTTTTTTCATCTCTCAGATTTCTTTAGTAAAAAAAGATATTCACTCTGATAGAAATCGTTTTTCATTAATTTATGGTTGAGAAAACCAATAAAATTCCAGTATGAAAAAGTGATTTTTCTTCTCAAATAATTCAATATTGGATCAAAATCTAAACTACTCAAATATTTCAAAAAAAGAATTATTCTTCTAAAATTTCCTTTATCCATTTTCTTTGATTTAAATTTGAAATTATTCTTCTGAAAAACTGTTTCTTCATTAATAGCTTCAAAAAACTTTCCACAAAGTTCTTTAAGCTCAAATACACTAAAAAAATGTGGATGGTAATTTTCTCTTAAGAAATTCATTTTTTCGTGAAATTTCTTTATCTTTGAAACAAATTTAGAGTAAATGTTTGAGATGATGATGAAAAATCCTCCTTCTTTGAGGGTTCTTAAAACTTCTTTTAAAACTTTTTCTGGATCTTCGGTGTGATCAATTACATTTCTGCAAATGATTAAATCGAAACTGGAATTTTTGAATGGCAAGTGTTCTCCTCTTCCCTCTGTGAAGAGAATATCCTTTGGCAACTCTAGGTTTTTCTTGAAGTAAATGATTAAGGGATCTATTCCTATTCTAACAGTACCTTCAAAGAATTTTGAGATACAGGTAGGTCCACAACCTAAGTCAAGTATTCGGTCTCCTTCTCCTATTTTTAATTCTTTCATTAATTCTTTCATCAAATTGAAAAACCTAAGTTGCAGTTCCTCGTTCTCAACATCCAAAACATTGCTATTCCAATATTCTTTTTCACAGTTTTGAGCTTCTAACCATCTCTTATTCATGAGGATCTTCTCCATATCCAATATTTTGTTAGATTGTCGATATAAGCTTATAAACGATAAATTCTCCATCATCAAATATCCTATCAAAATTTCCATGCAAATTGAGATTGTTGCTTATGTTTATATAGGTTTTGAAACTCATGAACTTGTGAATAACAACATACCCAACGTTTCTCTTGTACAAGATGATAACATCCTCTTGTGAAATATATTCTTTAATAAAAAACTTATAGACATAACCAGAAGGTGGAAAAATATCTAATGGAGTTTTCAAATGTCCCAAGCCTCCGTATAAATTTATAACGTAATAATCTCCCATAACTTGACTATCGATGTTGATGTTCTTCAAGAACTGAGTAGAATGGTAAGCTTTCATAGAATAGACTTCAGATTTTCTTCTATTATTTTCAGTTTCCTGTATTTCGAAATAATACATCTTGGGATTCCCAACGAGTTTGAGGTTTCCTCCAATAAGTAGAATTGAGATTAGAATTGGAACAACCATTTTTCTTAGTTTATATTTATTCATCTTTGAAAACCAAAATGCTGCCATTGATGCAAATCCAATGTAACTGAATTCAAATATCCTCTCAATAATCCAGCTATAAGGGGTGAAGAAAAAGGCGAATATTGAAATTCCTGTAATTGTGAGACTTAAAATGAAATTCATAACAACGATGTCGAAAACTCTGCGTTTTAAATATTTGAAAAATCCCAGAAAAGAGGAAATAGAAATTATGAGCATTGAGAAGTAAAGGATGGATCTCTCATAAATATTGTAGTAGTGCTCAAACTGAGATTGCTTGAAAAGAGCTTCTGAGGAAAAATCAAATATACTTCTTACAAAGTTTGAAAGAACAGTGGAAATATTTAGATACATTTTAATGTTTATCCACAAATGAAATGAAAGAAATAAAGTTATCACAAGAAGAATTGAAATGAAAGAAAATTTATATATTTTGTTATCAACAAAAAATTTTCTATTTATCAAAGATGAACTCTTAGCTCCCATTCTTAAAACATAGACTCCAAAAATCCATATTAGAAGAATGAATGAGGAAAAGTGATGAGTGAAAACTATCAAAACAATCATCAACATACTTAAAAAAATATATTTCATTGAAGTTTTTCCACCATTCTCTTCCGATTTCAAAGTAAAGAAGAGAAACATGACAAAGAAAACCAATGCTAAATTCTCATGATGAGGAAACACCATGGATGAAGGTGAGGTTAGATATATGACAACTCCTAAAAAAGCAGTGGATTTCTCAAAGAAATACCTTAAAATCTCAAACAAACATAGTGGAATGACAAGAAATCTTATTAAGGTAAGACTCCAAGAAATCAAAAACAAAATTGGAATTCCAGTGATTTCTTTGAAGAAAATGTTATAAATTGATACACTTGGATAGTTGCTGTAAGCTCTTGCGAGTTGAGTTCCACTATCTATCATCCAATGTCCACTTTTAGAAAATAACTGAGTTGTCTGAGTTAGGTACAAAGAATCTATATTGTATGGAATCCCATTAGGAGACATTATAGGATACAGAAAATTGATGGCAGCAGATAAAAAAATAAGTCCCAGAATCATTTCATTCTTGTTGAGCGATTCCAAATGAAAAATGTAAGGAAGTATTATCATGATTAAGGCAAGATAGTAAATAGATTGAGGAGGAGAAATTCCCATCTTCAGTAATCTTGCAAACAACAAAATTGTGCACAGCCCAAATGTTGAGATGATCCAAAACCTGAGTCTGATTGAATCTCTACTCATGATCAATTAATTCCTTGTACAACTTTAAGTACTTTTCTAAAATTAGGTTCCATCTAAACTTCAACACGCTCTTTCTCGAATTTTTTTCAAACTTTTTTCTAAGTTTGGTGTCTTCCATTAAAAGAGTTATTTTATCTTTGAGTGTGCCAACATCTTTTGATTTTATCAATATTCCATTTTCTCCATTTTCAATCATTTCAGAAAATCCAAGTTTCGTTGTAACTATGGCTTTCCCACAAGCTAGAGCCTCAAGCCCCACCATGGGAAAGCTCTCGAAGTAAGAGGGAAAGGTGCATATCGTGGCTTTATTGTAAATATCCACCAATTGCTTCGTTGTTTTCATTCCAAGATTTTTGGTATTTGGCAAGTTTATCATCTTTCCAAGTGGTCCCTCTCCAACGAACCAGAATTCATATTCTTTTAATTGCTTTGCAACCTCCACCAGTTCTCTTACTCCCTTCTGTTCCAAAAATCTTCCAACGAACAATATAACATTATCTCTCTTACGATCGTTGTTTGGTTTGAAGGTTTCTGTGTCTATTCCATTCGGTATGTATATCCCCTGAAAGCCATAGTGCCTTTTTATGTATTTAAGAGTCCATTTGGCAGGGACTACTATCCTATTAGCAGTTTTTAGGGCAGAATCTATGAAAAATCTGTTTGGAAATCCTCTCTCAGGGTAAACTGCTCCATGAACTGTTATAACCTTTTTTTCCCTACAATTTCTAAAAACAAATCCCCATGGTTGAATCAAATGAGAGTGGATGATATCAAATTTATTCTTTTCTATGATTTTTTTCAAAGCAAACCATCCAAAGGTAGAGTAAAAGATCTCCAATCCTTTGGTAAAAGGCACAGAATGGATGATAATGTTATCAGAATATGCTCTTTTACTGGTAGTTAAGAGATGAACTTCAATGTCATGCCTTGAAATTCTTTTTGAAAGTTCCAAAGCAACACTCTCCCCACCACCTAGTACGGGAGGGAGAAATGTAGAAACTGTGAGAATCTTCATTCCTACACCTTCTTGGCTATCACTATTGTCTGACGGCAGAAGTACTCTTTAAGAGGGGATTTTTCTACTCTAAAGGAGAGAGAAATGAGAAACTTCTGGACAAAGACTGGCAGAAAACTCTGAGCATGGGGAAAAAAGGCATTTTTGAAAGCCACATAGATGATCTCAAAGTTTGCATCTTTGATATATTGAAATAGATATTTTTTAGGGATTGGGTTATCCTTTATCGAATACTTTCCTTTACCTTTGATAACATGCTTTTCTCCCCTAAGTTTTTTAATTAGAGTTTCTATTAAAACGTATATGCTTTTCTTGTTGGGAGTTGAAAGTATTAAAAGATTTTCTTTCTTAATGACCCTCGAAAGTTCTGAAAGAGAAAGTTGTGGATCCAAAACATGTTCAAGTACTTCAGAACAAATGACAAAATCAAAAAAAGAATTCTCAAAAGGTAATTCTTCTATTGGAGATACAAAAAGTTTTGCTGGAACTTCATAGATATTTTTAGCTCTTTCAATTTGTACCTTGGATATATCAACACCATACAACTCTACACATGACTTGTTGGTTAGTTCGTGGAGTTCTTTTAAAGATAATCCCATACCACAACCTGCATCAAGGATCTTTACTGGTTTTTTCTTCCCATCCATCTCTATATGAGAGAATATTTCATCTTTCACCTTTCTATGAGCGATGTTGAAGGAGTAGGACTTCTCTCTTATACAAATTTCTCCAAAGTCACTGTAATAGGTGTCAAACATTTTGGCATGTTTTGATAAGGTTTGATTGTCTAACATTCAAGCCACTCCTAAGATGTTTAGAAACATCAATATAAGCTTTTTGGAGAGCTGGGTTTGGAACTAAATCCTAATCACCCTTTTCACAATCAATAATGCATTATTCAGTATCACTTTGCACAAAAATCTCTGGTTTGCAAAACAATATATGTGAAGTACTTTCTCTGGCAGTATATTGGCTAACGAAAGCAACATAAAAGAAGTTTTTGCGAAGCAAAAATTTGGGTAAATGTCGTAAAGCACGAACCTTTTATGCTGTGTTAGGCGACCGTTTTGCTTACATAAATCTACTATCTGACGCAAAATTTTAAAAACCAGATGTAAATCTGACAGGAAGCATTATTCTTTGAGAAAATAATATCTGACGCAAAATGTTGAACTTCTGACGTAAATCTGACGCAAGATCTATCTCTCTTTAAGAACATAATGAGTTGCCCGTCCTATTCCTCTTTTTTCTATTAATCCCTTTTCAATCAATCTCTTAAAGTCTCTGTTTGCTGTATCCCTGGTGATGTTAAAGTGTCTCGTACATTCCTCACTTGTTATCCTCCCATGCTCAAGAAGATACTTTAGAATGCCCTTTTGTCGTTCATTGAGCAAAGCAAGTTTGGCTGGCTCAATTGCATAAACTATTGTTACTTTTTGGGGGTGAATGTCCAGTATCTTTTCACCAGGACCGTGGAAAGTCACAGTAAAATAACCCGAATCGTAATTAAAGATTGGCTCTTTTAGCCCATGATTTAACATCTCGTCGTGCATCCTCCTAATTCCGCCTCCTCTTTCTTCCATAAATTTCATATCAAACATCGCCCTCGCTATAATTGGATTTCTTGAAACTGGTTTATAATTCAAGGAGCGAATTTTTTCTAAAGTTAAGGGATGTGGGAGAAGTCCAGGACTTTCTATGATAACCCAATCTCTAAACATCTTAACCATCACAGTAGCACCCTCTATCGCATAATTTCTATGAATTACAGCATTTCGAACAGCTTCTCGTAATGCTTCCAGAGGATACTCGGTAATCTCGACTCTCGAAAATCCTTCAATCCTCATGGCACTCTTCATGTTTCTAAGGAAGAATTTTGTAGTTTCGTCTATTATTTTAGGGAGTGGTCCTCTAATGTCTAAATGATCGATTGTTTCAACCGGTTCATTTCCACGAAAACAGTCTGCTTTTATTTTACTTTGAACTAAGAAGGTTTCCGGATCCTTTCCAAACAGGAGAAGCCCTGCTACTGTTGGAACTAAGATTCTTTTCTTCCCAGAAATGATCAAAAAACCTCTTTTCAAGAAAAATTGCCAAAGTTCTTCCGATGGGACAGGAATCTTTGAGTTAATGCGTTGAAAATAGAATCTAATAGATTCCAACGATAAGTCATTTATGCTCGCAGCGTATAATGGTTTCTTTTCATAATCGGAAGGAGCTTCAATTGAGGATTCGTCATCAAAAGATAGTTTCTTTTTGATTTGTTTTATGAAGTCTTTATTTATTTCCTCGATTTTCAATTGTAATTCGGCAGGAAAATGTTCCACCAAGATGTTATTTTCTCTCAAAAACAATACTCCCTTACCTCGGATTTCTGGATTCGGGTCTAAAATTCCTATTACCACTGTATGTATTCTTCTCTTAACTATCCATTTAGCACATGGTATTTTGGGATGTTTTCGAGTTGTGCAAGGTTCCAGAGTAGTATATAGTACAGAACCTGTTAAATCTCTATTCTTCAATTTTCTTTCAATCACAGTATATTCTGCATGTTCTCCCACGCATAATTCTCCTCTGCAACCTGTCTCTAAGACCTTTCCCTTTTTAACGATAACTACACCAACTTTTAGATGAATCCGACTATTAGATTCTGGTTTCGACTTTTTCGCTACTTCTATTGCAAGTTCCATGATTCTAGGATCAACAGTGGACATTCTAATCTTCCTGGTTAACGAGCAAAATGTCGCCTAACGTTAGGGATATACGCAATACGCAAATGCTCATTCTGAGTGAATCTTTCTACTTCTTTATGGCTTTTATTTCTTTATAAATTTTTCTATTCACATGGGATTGTCTAATAATTCCAAAAAACTAACCAAGAAATCTAAGTGGGGATTAGCTTTTGGTTGCATATCTGAAATAAAGTTCCCTAATTCTTTTTGCCAACATCCTTCAAATGCCAAGCCCAAAGCCTATTTTTGTTCACTCAACAAAATCAAATTTTATAAGACTTTAGAGATAACCCAACCCCTTTAACCTTTTTTCAATCCTTTCTTGATCTTCCTTTGAATAAACATCAAGTTTTGTTTTTTTTACCTTTATGTCTTCTTTTACATATTCTATTGGATTGGATTTTAGATACTCCTTTTTGAACAACTCGGTCAAGACTCTTCCATCCATGCTCTTTGGAACTGGAACTCCCATCAAATATAAGATAGTTGGAGTGATGTCTACGATTCTTGCCTCTTCAATACTCTTTTTTTCGATAACCCTTCTATCTCTTATCATAAAGATTCCATTCATCGAATGAAATCCGGATGTATTCGTTTGTTGAGATGTGATCTTTGAAATCAACTTTTCAGAAGTGTTGTATCCAGGTTTCAATGAAAAAAGGATATCTGGAGATTCAGATAAATGATTTCCAGAGTAAATCTCTTCTCTTTTGAAAGCAGCTTTGATGATTTTTTCACCAGTTTCTGGATCGCAAAGTTCTTTGAGATTTTTGATTAAGAAATTCTTTATTTTCTCACATTCATCGAGATCGACGATTCCCTGAGGTTCTCTTTTCTTTAGGTTTATTGAAATACCAAATTGTGAATCCATGTAGGCTTTGGTTTTTTGCCAATTTATATTGCTGATAAAGGTTTTCTTCTTATATTTCGAGATAAAAGAATCAAATATTCTCAAAATTCTTCTCTTAACGAAACTTGGAAGTTTTCTTATTGACAACTCAAAAAATTGATAAAAAAAGAAAAGAATATCAAGCCTTCTTCTGGTTTTCAACAATCCCAACTTCTTTAGAAATGTGTTCACACAAAACTTCTTGTAAACCTGATGAAATCCATGATCAGATAGGATAACGACGATGGTATTTTCATCAAGCTTTGAAAGAATCTCGCCAATAGCCTCGTCTATCTTTTTATGGATTTTTAGAATAGCCTTGAATTCATTTGAATTTTTTTCCCATCCCAAATGCTGAATTCTATCAATACCCACAAAAACCACCATGAAAAAATCCCAAGAATATTTTTCCATGAGAAAAATACAAGCCCTCTTCCTAAATTCTATCATCTTTTCTAAATCTTTTGAGAATTCATCAACGTCTATCTTTTGATGTAGGTCATACTCTACATCGATTACATAGTCTCCAATGACTTTCTTCAATTCATCTTTCAAATTCGAAGGGTAGGTAAACTCACTTTCAAAACTCGGAGCCCCTAAGCCTGAGACCATGAATCCCTTTATTTCAATTGGAGGATAAGTTAGCGGAACGTTGAGCAAACCAATTTTTTTGCCGTTTCTTTCCAAGATTTTCCATAGAGTTTCAGATGCCACAGTTCTTGAACTAACTGGAGCTTTTTCATAGGTTCTGCAGGCTTTGATGTAGAAATCAAATATCCCATGTTTCCCAGGGTTGCAACCTGTTGCAAAGGAAGCCCATGCTGGGGGACTCAAGAGAGGAATTGTGGAGAGAAGCTTTCCTCTTGCACTTTCTTTTGATAATTCTGAGAGGTTAGGCAATTCTCCTTTATCAATCCAAGGCTCTATCAAATCAAAGGTTGCACCATCGAGGCCAATTACGAAAGCTCTCTTTTCGCTTTTGGCTTTTTTGATACTCATGAGATTCCCTTTTTCAAATCTTTTCTATTTTGTTATGATACAAAGCCATATAAATGCTTTGCAAGAGTGGTTTTGATGAATCTCAAAAAAGTCTTAACCCTATCCTTCAACTTCCCACCCCACTTCGTCGGTGGAGATGCAATCTCTGCTTACAACTACGCTTTATCCCTCTCTAAGATGGGAATTGAGAATTACGTTGTTTATGATCATCTTGGGTACAGGCTCAGAGCTAAAAGGAAAAATCGTATCAATGAAGAAATTCAGAGAGATTTTAAAGGGAAAAATTTGGTTGTTTATCAGATGAACTCCATTTTAAACACTTTTCTAAATTATGGTCTGAAGTTAAGTCCAATACTCTATAAAAAGATCAAAACCTTAATCAAAGAAAAGAATATAGAGCTCTTGCACTCTCACAACATAGACGCCCTGGGCTTTTCTCCCTTTATCGCTGCAAAGAGGAAGGGATTGCCTACCTTCTTTACCGCTCATGGCTGGGACTTGATCTGCCCAAGAAACTATAACTATGTGAGAAGAGATGGAAGATCCTGTAGAATAAGTTACTCCTATCTAAGGTGCACTTGGTGTTATTTGAGTCAAGGAGAGCTCAGACCTCCTAGAATAAAAAGTGTTTGGAAATATTTTTTGAAAAAAATAGACTGTATCATCTGTCCAAGTAGATACATGCTCAAAACTCTCAAGAAATTCTTTCCAGATAAGAGATTCACTCACATTCCCAACGCCTTAGATTCTAAAATCTTTGATACCCTCTCAAAGGAAAAGGTTGTTTATTTTAAAAAGAGATTTGGAGTTGAACCTGATGACGAAGTAATTTTATATGTAGGGACTCTCTCAAAGTCCAAGGGAGTTGAGGATTTGATCGAAGCTTTCAAGATTCTCAAAAAAAGTTGTGGGAAAAATCTTAAACTTATGATAGTGGGGGATGAAAATGAGAGGAAAAATCTCCTGAAATTAGAAAAAGATGAAAGGATAGTCTTCACAGGAAGACTGCTCTCCTCAGATTTGGCATGCGCCTACAGGACAAGTTCTCTCTTCGTCCTACCTTCGAGAACTCCTGAGAACTGTCCAATGACCATAATAGAGGCAATGGCCTCAGGGTTACCTGTGGTTGCATCGAGAATCGGAGGGATTCCTGAGCTTGTTAGAGAGGATAGAAATGGTTTCTGTTTTAAGTCCTCAGAAATCGATGAGCTTGCAGAGAAAATTGAGAAGGCTTTAGAAAAAAAGGAAAAGTTTGGAAAAAATGGCAGAGAGTACTTTCAAAAAAACCATACCTTGGAAAAGCTTGCACACTCTTTGATCTCCGAGTATGAAAAGTTTATCTAAGGTGTCTTTCAAAAATATACCAAAAAAGAAGAGATGTTCCATCGAGGTATATGGACTTGTTGCTCTCACATTCTGTCCAGCAATTTGGACATCTATTGTTCTTTATCTCCTTTCTCATCGATTTTATTTTGTTGGAATTCCAGATTCTCTCAAAAAACTCTGCATCTTTTATGTTTCCAACAGAAGAGTTGATGAAGGTGCAAGGATAAACATCTCCAAAAGGATCGGTAAACATTGAGTAGAAGAGGGAGTAGCATGGAACTATTTGTTTTTTAGGATTTCTCAGATAGTTTTTTATGTGTCGAATGAAAAAACTTCTATATCCTAAAGAGATCTCTTTTGCCTTCATCTCAACGAATTGAATCATATCATTCGGAAAAGATACCTTTAGGTTTGGGTTGAGATAGTATATTTCACTCACTTGAGCTGGTCTGAGTGTAAATCTTACTCCATACCTCTCTGCGAACTGGTAAACCTTTGAAATCTCTTTATAGTTTGATTCAAGAATTGTAAAGCTTAGGGTGATTTCAAGATTTGAGAATCTATCCTTAAGTTCTCTCAAAAGTTCACAAGTTGTTCTTACCTTTTCAAAGGCTCCTTTTACTCCTCTTATCTCATCATGAACTTCACCAATTCCATCTAAAGAGACACTCACTTGAAGCCTCAAAATTGGGTTCTCTTTAAAGAACTTCTCAACTGTGCTTGTAATCCTTTTTGATAAGAATCCGTTGGTGGAGAGGTCTATGAAAGCTCTTGGATACAATTTGTGTATGATTTTCACCAACTCTACAAGATCTTCTCGAAGAAAAGGTTCTCCTCCTGTGATTGCAATCTGCAAGAGGTCTTTAAGATATTTCTTGTTATCATTGAAAAATCTTTCGTAATCTTGAATCCTCAATTCCTGAGTAGCTTTTTGTGAATTTTTTTTGTAGGTTTTCCAGATGTTGCACATTTGACATTTGGAATTACACCTATAGGTTAGTGCCATATTCAGAAATAGAGGACCTTGAGTTTTATAGGTAAATCTTGCAATCTTTGAGGATATGAAATGGTTGATATACTTGAGAGTATTTAAGTGCATTCAAAAATCATCCTCCAAAAACTCAAGGTACTTTCTAGATACCTTTTCCCATCTGTACTCTTGGGGAGACTCATAACTTTTTGAGGTTTTATAGACCTTTGTAATCTTTTCTGCGATATCCACTGGAACTTCTGGGTTTACAAAAAAGGTTCCTTCATAAATTTCCAATGCCTCTCCAAGTCCACCCACCTTGGAAACAACTACAGGCTTTCCATAAGCCATCGCTATGTGAGCAACGCCACTCTGAGATGCTCTTAAGTATGGAAGGACAACGACATCTGCACAGGAGAAAAAGTTCTCGAGTTCTCTATCGTAAACATACCTATCCACTAAGGTTATTCTGTCTCTCAGGTTTGATGAATCTATCCTTTTTTTTAGCTTCTTTTCTTCATCCCAGATTTCTCCCACAAGGACTAACCGAGATTTTTCTAGAATCTCCTTAGGCAGAATCTCGAAGGCATCGATTAAATGAAAAACACCTTTGTACCTTCTGATCAAACCAAAGTACAAAATTACAAACTCTTCCTCAATGTTTAATGAACTCTTTGCAATTTTTCGATC
This sequence comes from Candidatus Methanofastidiosia archaeon, assembly GCA_046760205.1. Classification (GTDB taxonomy): domain Archaea; phylum Methanobacteriota_B; class Thermococci; order Methanofastidiosales; family SZ-28-30; genus JBHIDS01. Next base: position 10,884 of record JBHIDS010000003.1, on the reverse strand, counting down.
TATCTTTTTGTATTGGTCGTACAAACCATGAGGTATTACTTTTATCCTTTTTTCGTCTATATCGTATGTTTCAGAAACCAGCTTTTTGTCGTGTTCTGAGTGAGTTATGTATCCATCAAGGTTTTTTAGAAAGAATCTTCCAAAGATCTTAGAATACAATCTAACTATAAAGGTTCTACTCTCTACAGGATCTATAACTTCATGCATCTCAACAACGATTTTGGTTTTTACTTTCAAAAAAAATCTTATTAATATATATGTATGGAGAACTGAGGATGACCACCATTGAAAGATGACAACATCGGGGTTTATCCTTTCAATGAATCTCAAAGCACCTATCCAGCTTAGAGGAGAGGCGTAGTTAACTCCATCAAAGATTCTTATTCCCTTAGAAAACTCAAAGTTTGAAATATTCTCTCCAATTCTCTTTTTTCCTGGAAACAGTATTCTTGGCAACAGTTTTCTCAGACACACAACTGAAATTTGGTTTTTTTTCGAGAGTGCATTGGCTAATCTTATGGTATAGATGCTTATTCCACTTATGAAAAGTTTTGAGGGTCCAATCAAAGTTATTTTCACATCACCCCCCCTCATACCTCAATCTCAAACACCCCTTCAATCTCGAGAAACCATATAAACATTTCGATTTCAATCAGCAAACATCTCTCTCAAATCTCTCTCCAATCTATGCTGAGGTTTAAAATTTAGGTATTCTTTTGCCTTACTGATATCAACGTAAAACTCCTCTATGAGAGTCTCTCTCTTTCTTGGGTTTTCTCTCATCTGAACTTGGACTTCAAAAGCCTTTTCCAATGCAACGCCCTTTATCATCTCTGCTACATCAACTATGGATGTGGATTTTCCACTCCCTATGCAGAAAAGCTTTGTCCCGTTTTTTTCTTTTTCGATTTTTTTAATTGCCAAAAGATATGCCTCTATCACATCTGAAATATAGATAAAGTCTCTCGCCTGCGTGCCAGGTTTGTTTATCATCAAGGGTTTTCTCTCTTTTGCATTGTCTAAAAAGATGTTTATGACAGAGTTTTTACTGATCTTTTTGCCATCAACAGAGTAGCTTCCATAGATGTTGGTTTTGATGAGAATGTAGGCTGGAAAATCCTTAGAGTATGAGATTATGTTTTCTTGTGCAATTTTTTTTGTGAAGCCATACAGGTTTAAGGGATTTAGGGGATGGTCCTCTTTTATTGGAAGCTGTTTTGGATCTCCAATGACGCCAACAGAAGAAGAGAATATCAGGGGGATTTTCCTCTCTCTGCAGACCTCACAGATATTCAGCGTCCCTATTACGTTGGTCTTGTATGCAAGAGTTGGATTTTCATCACACTCTAAGACCCCTGAGAGGGCTGCCAAATGAACAACCAAATCAACATCCAACAACTCTTTTAAACCATCAAAATCATAAACATCTTGTTTTTTTATTTTTATATCGTTAATTTCAGTTATCTGAGAGTTACTTAAGTCATCGATCAAAACCAACTCATAGTCCTCTTTCAATTTTTGGCAAAGCATGGCTCCAACATACCCACCAGCTCCAGTTATTCCTATTTTTTTCACCTAAATGCCTCTTAAATCATTTCTTGTTTGAAAATTCGAGCCTCTGTATCAGGTTCATGGTGTCTTTATGAAGCATTATTATCAAATCTGCAATAACTGCAATAAGCAAGAAATTCAAACCACCAAGGAGAAGCAATATGGATAGAATGGTCAATGGAATTCTCGTCACAAATCCAGTTCTGAAGTATTCCTGTAGAATGATGGTTCCGAAGAAAAATCCAATGATCAAAAAAACAGCTCCAATTATCCCAAAGAAAAAGAGTGGGTTGTGCAGCCTCGTCAATCTGTAGATAGTTAATCCAATCTTTAGACCATCTCTCAGAGGGTGAAGTTTGGTCTTGCTTCCCTTGGGCCGCCTAAGGTAGGAAATCTCCACCTCACAAATCTTAACTCTCTTTCTTATGCTCTCGATGAGGAGCTCTGGTTCTATTCCAAATCCCATGGATGCCAAATCCAATCTCTCAAAGGCATCTTTTGTTATCACTCTGTAACCTGTCAAGATGTCAGAGAAGAACTCTCCATAGAACATTCCAAACATCTTGTTCAAAATTTTGTTTCCCAGCATGTTGAACTTAGTGATGGCGCCACTTGAGAATTTCCTTTTTCCAATTACATGCTCACACCCTTCATCGAGAGGTTTTAAAAGCTTTGGAAGCTCTTCTGGAAGATAGGTGGCATCTCCATCTATGAGAACTAAAACATCTCCAGAGGCTTTCTCAAAACCATAAAGCACAGCCTCTCCCTTCCCCTTTTCAGGCTGTATGAAAACCTCAGCACCAAGCCTTCTTGCAATCCTTCTCGTTTCATCCTGAGAGTTTCCATCTACCACTATTATCTCTGAAACCTTCTGTTTTTTAAAACCCTCAATTACTTCCTCTATGGTTTTTTCCTCATTTAAGGTTGGAATTATCACTGAAATCTTCATACAACCTCCTTCTTCACTATTAATTAGTATTGTTAACTATTAATATATAAACATTTCGGTTAGTACCGTGAGAATTTTGAAGAGATTTAAACCAATCAGGTGAAGTAAATCAGAGCTACAACTATGGAGTTATGTATGAAATGAATTATCATTGGAACGTATATGCAGTGGGTCTTTTCGTAGATGTAGGTTTTTATCAAAGATTCAATGAAGAATATTGAAATGAAAACTGGCTCAAGGTGCATCACTGAGAATAACGAGGCAATTGAGAAGATTCCAAGCTTTACTCCTAACTTGTTTCTAAGGATTGGGTAGAGATAACTTGAGAATATTATTTCTTCTCCTATGGATTCAGTTATCACCATTAGAAGGATTGCGAAGAGAAGGTAGTTTTTAATAAGATATTCAGCTCTTGAAATGTCTGGAAGTTTTATGTCACTGAGAGCAAAAAGAACAGTCAAACTTGAGCTTGCAAAGAAGAGAATCAAACCTATGACAATAGTGATGAAAATCTGTCTTTTTGTGATTTTAACAAATCCAAGAGCCTTCTTGTAATCCTCAGATGATTTTAAGATCTTGTAGAGAAAGTAGATGAGAGCGAGAAGAGATAATAACATCAAAGCGATAAAGTACAGAATTACTTTTTTAAAACTCCATAAAATCTCCCATTTTGATTCTTTCTTTTTGAAGAACCTGGTTAGATACAGGGATAAGGTCATGAAGAGGATAGTGAAGAATCCAAAAAAGAACTTTGCTTGAGTTCTGTATTTTATAATTAGATAAAATGGATTTCTTTGAGTATAAGATTTTTTCAAAATACGAGAAAGCCTTCTCCATTCATATTTTATTCTGTCAAAATCCTCAAACCCTGCCTTTTCTAAATCTGCTCCTTGAAGCTTTACGGCTCTATTTGAAATCTCATCCAAAGGTCCATTATTTAAGGAGTTTGAGTAAAGGGAGAGCTTTCCTTTTGAAAAATCTTCTGTATAGGTTAGAACCAAAAAATCCAAATCTTTATCATTATCAAAATCATGAAAGAAAATCGTGGAGTATTGTTCAATCTCAAACCTCTTGATCAACTCGCCTTGCGGGTTGAAAATGTTGATAAAAGACTCTTTCCTAGCTAAGGAATCATAAGCAATGATTTCCTTTTCTCCATCGAGATTCACATCCCAAACTTCAAACTCTACATGATTATTAAATATCAAACCCCATCTTCTTTTTCCATCATAATTAAGAACATCAAAAACACCTAAATCCACATCGAAATCTTTGGAATTTGAAAAAAAGAACTCTAACTTTCCATCGTTTTCCAGATCTCTTTCTTCAATCATATCCCAATTCATATTTTCATACTCCCAAAGAAATCTCTTATTCTCATCAAAAACATAAAATTTTTGTTCGTGTTTGTACCAATCTTGTGTCAAAACCAAATACTCTTGATTTCCATCTCCACCTATATCTTTGATCTCTAAAAAAGGATAAACCCAACCAGGTGCGACCTCCTCTTTTAGCTTAAGTATAACTATTTTTTCAGAGAAGTTATTTGGATTCAATCGATAAATAAGACCATTTTCGAAAAATATCAATTCTTTCTTTCCATCTCCATCCAAATCTAAGAGCTGTGTCCAAACTCTACCTTCAAAATTGTGTTCTTGTACCACTTGATATTCCCAAAGAACTTCACCTTCCAAATCAGATATTTCAAAAGTTTGTTCCCTTATAAGAGTTTCTTTAGGATAAAATTCCTTCAAAAGCAAGACCTCAATCTCGCCATCATCGTTGAAATCTCCAACGCCAACACAATTGAAGAATTCATCGAAAGTTTGTATCACATTTCCCTCAGCATCAAAAATGAGATTGCCTACGAAAATCTCCTTCAAACCATCATCGTTGATATCATGAAATATGAAATCTGGTAATGAATAAAGTAACTCAGAAGTTTTCATATAGTCATATGACCAAAGTAGAATACCCTCATGATTCAAAACCTCTATTCTTTCAAGGCGCTCTTCTCGCTTTTCATTCAAAGGGATTCTTCTAAAATAGAAAATTTCTTTAAATCCATCATTCTCCAAGTCAGTGAAGAAGAATTTTAAATTAAAAAACATTTCTCTTCTAAAGATCTTTTCCCCAAAAGCATTTAAAACAAAAAATCCAGGATCTTCTTCTTTTGATGTTTTCCCAATAACAAAGATTTCTAATAAACCGCCATCAATATCAACAAAGTGAGTCGAGTGTCCTAAGACGGACCAAAAATCCTTCTCCCAAACCAGATAAAAATCATAGTCTTGAGGGGAGGTTCTGGAAATTGAGGAAATCAAGAAAAGTAGAAACAGAACCCCAAGAATCCTTTTCATGATTTGTGTCTATGTATGAGTTTTTAAACCTTTCCAAGACAACCTCTCACAGCCTCTCTCACACTCTCTTCTGAAGAGTACCTTGGATTCCATCCCAATTTCTCTATTTTCTCAAGGTTCAAGAGCATCTTGGGGACATCCCCTCTCCATCCCCTCTTTCCTCCAGTGAATTTGAACTTTGGATTCAAATTCATCTCTTCTGAAACGATCTTTCCAATCCTTTCAACAGTTATAGTGTCCTTTGAACCTATGTTGAAGATATTTACTTTACCTTTGCTCTTTTCAAGAGAAAAGAAGGTTGCATCTATGCAATCTGAGATGTGAAGATAGGATTTCTTTTGGCTTCCATTTCCTAAAATCTCAAGCTCTTCTGGTTTTTTCCTAAGCTTTTCTATAAAGTCTAAAATCACTCCATGGGTGCTTCTCTCTCCCACTATGTTTGCAAGTCTTAAAATATGAGATTGCATCTCAAAGGAGTGGCAGTATGAGGAGATCAGCGCCTCACAGGAAAGCTTTGAAGCTCCATAGAGGGAGATTGGAAGGCATGGATGTTCTTCTGATGTTGGCATCTGAGCCTCTCCATAAACTGTGGATGAGGAGGTGAATACCATTCTTTTAATCGAATTCTCTCTCATGGCTTCCAGGACATTGAAGGTCAAGATTATGTTTTGTTTCAAAAGAACCTCAGGATTTAGAAGTCCTTCCCTCACATCTGGGTTTGCAGCTAAGTGAAAGACAAAATCCACATCTGAGAAGTGAGCCTTTACATCCTCTAAGTTTGAGAGGTCTTTTTCAATAAAGTTGGCTCTATCATTCAAGAATTCTCTTCTTCCAGAGGAGAGATTGTCAACAACCACAACCTCGTTTTTCTCAGAAAGAGAATCCACTAAGTGGGAACCTATAAATCCTGCACCACCTGTTACCAACACTTTCTTATTTTCTATCATAAAGCTCCTTGACGCTTTGGTATTTATTTCTTTTCATCTAGGAAACCGAAAACCTTATATATAACTTACTATTTTCATAGTAATAATTCCTTGGTAGGTGGATGAAAATGTACCAGTGTGCATTCTGTGGTTCTGTAAGTTGGAGGTTGCAAGAGGATATCTTATTCTCTCAACCCCATCTTTTGGAGTGCCCAGACTGTGGGTACTTCCCCACATCCCTTAAAGAGATTCCGAGAGATTTTCTCTGAGAGCAAGAGATTACAATTGTGGAAAAAGTCCCAAGCCAAAAAGATGAGAAAACCTTATAAGTTTAGAATACTATTCATCTTAATGAAAGACCTTGACCTCAAGAAGATAAAAATGCTTCATCGGCGAGGAATGAAAACTTTTTTTGAGAGTTTTTATGATCGAGAATTCTCAGAAGGTTTAGATTCTATCAACCTTCTCATGGAGGATTTGAAAACAGCCATAGAGGTTTTGGGCAGGCTCAACTCCCATCTCCTACAGCTAATTGACAACCTTTTCTCAGAGAAACACTACATAGATGAGTTGGCAGATAGCGATGATTTGGATTACAAGATATTTTTGATAATACAGCTTGGGATGGTTCTGGGAGAAACCCTAGATATCATCTCTATCATGGAGGAGAGAGAGAAGGTTTTGAGAAAGAACAAAAAAATCTTTGAGGATGTTTTGAGGGTCTTTGGGTCTTTGGAGAGTTTGAAGTCAGAGAGGGAAGAGCTCTGGAAGAGCTTGGAAGAGCTACTTGAATATTATCAGAAAGTCCAGAAAACTCTCTAACTCAAAGCCTTTATTTAACCCTGTAAAGCAGAGTTTAAATAAAGAGAATTTAAAGGGTTTTCAATGCAATTAGATATGAACAAGATCTTGAAGAAAGGAACGATAGCTTACGATTATATTTTGAACTTTGAGAAGTTGAAAGACTTCTATGCCAAAGACTACAGAAAAATTGAAATTTCTAATAGAGAAATAGATAGGGAAAGCCTTTTGAAGGTTTTAAGGGAGTACAATAAGAGAATCGAAGCTGGAGACAAGGTCTTTGAGAATCTAGAAACCCTTTTAAGTGAGGATACCTATGTTGTTGTTTCTGGACAGCAAGCAGGAATCTTTACAGGATCACTATTTACCATCTACAAGGCTCTCACAGCCATCATACTTTGTGAGAGGTTGAAGAAAAGGAATATAAAGTGCGTGCCCCTATTCTGGAATGCCTCAGAGGATCATGACTTTGAGGAGATTGCATCTACTTATATTCTAAAAGACAACCGTCCTGAAAAGCTTGAACTTAAAGGCAAGATAGAAAAAAAAAGTATTTCTGACATAAAAACAGGTGAGGTAAACGTTTTTGAATTGATTGAAAATATGGATGAAACCACATCTGAGAGTGAGTTCAAGGATTTTTTTATCCTTATGCTTAAAAAAGAGGCTGAAAAATCTACAAATCTTGGGGAGTACTTCTCAAGAATCATGAGTAGGTTGTTCTCAAATTATGGTTTGATTTTGATAGAACCTCACCCTTTGAGAAAGTTCATGCCCAAATTCTGTGAGAGGCTCATTGAAAATCCAACAAAAATCTCAAAGCTTGTTAAAGCCTCCTCTGAAAAGCTAAGAGAAAGAGGGTACAAACCTAAGCTCCACAAGGTTTTGGGGAGCTGCAACCTCTTTTTGATACAGGATGGGAGAAGAGAGAGGGTTGAGTTCGATGGGAGCAAGTTCAGGGTTTCTGAAAGAGTTTACAAAAGAGAGGAGTTTGAAGAGCTTTTACACTCTGAAATAGATTCTTTCAGCACCAACGTTGTTACAAGACCAGTTTTTCAGGACTATCTCCTTCCCACCCTATCTTATGTGGCGGGCTCTTCCGAGATCTCATATTTTGCCCAATTGAGGAAAGTCTATGAATTCTTTGGAGTGGAGATGCCTGCAATCTATCCTAGATTTGGTGCCACCATCGTCGAGAGAAAGATTAAAAAGATTCTTTTAAAGTACAATCTTGAAGTTTTTGAGTTGAGGGAGTTTGAAAGCCCAATTTCAAGACTTTTAAGGAAAGAAGTAGGAAATTTCGATGACTTCTCTAAAGGAATTCTTAAAGAATTCGATGAAATTTCAAATTATGCAGAATCCATAGATCCAAATTTGAAAAGAGCAACCCTTGCATCACGTAAGAGAATTGAAAATGAGTTGTTCTCCTTGAAGTCAAAATTTTTAAGTTCTGTAAAGATGAAAAATGAAATCCTAAGATCTCAGATTGAAAAGGCTCACAACAACCTCTTTCCCTTATCAAGGCTTCAGGAAAGAAGGCTGAATGTATTTTATTATCTCACTAAATTTGGAAACACTTTTATAGACCTTTTGAAAAAGGAATTTGAGAAAGCAGAGGCTGGAGACCACATTTTGGTGTATACATGAAGATAGATGTTTTAGTTGTGGGAGCCCACCCAGATGATTCAGAGCTTGGAGTAGGTGGGACTTTGGCAAAGCTCAAAGCCAGAGGATACAAGACAGGGATAATAGACTTAACTAAAGGTGAGTTAGGTTCGAGGGGAAATTTCAAAAAGAGACTTAAAGAGGCTGAGAGATCTTCAGAGGTTCTGGGGCTGGATTTGAGGGAGAATTTGAATCTTGGAGACTGTAAAATTGAAAACAGCTTTGAGAATGGAGTTTTGCTTGCAGAAAGGATTAGAAAGTTAAGACCTTCCTTAGTTTTTGCACCTTATTGGAACGACAGACATCCAGATCATGCAAGAGCCTCCAAACTCTGTAAGAGGGCTTGCTTTATGGCAAGGCTTTCAAAGATCGAGCTTGACTTAGATATTCACTCTCCAAACCAGTTAATCTACTACATGGTACATGACACCTTTAGACCAACTTTCATAGTGGATATCACCAACCACTTTGAGAAAAAGATTGAGGCTTTAAAAGCCTTCAAAACCCAATTTCTAAATAGAAAAGAGATAAAAAACTACAGATTCATAGGGGCTGAGAACTATCTCTATCACACCAGGGCAAAGGCAAGATTTTATGGTGCCATGATAAACACTCAGTATGGAGAGGCTTTCTTGGTGAGAGATACTTTAAGGATTGACGATCCTTTAAAGTTTTGGAGGTTTTAGATGAGGATTGGAATTACCTGTTATCCCACCTTTGGGGGCAGCGGTGTAGTGGCATCTGAGCTTGGAAGAGAGCTTGCCAAACATCATGAGGTACACTTCATAAGCTATTCTTTGCCCTTTAGGTTGGATGAGAAGGTTCACTTTCACAGAGTTGATATGCTAAAGTACCCACTGTTCAAGTTCCCACCATATACCTTGGCTCTAACCTCAAAGATGGCTGAAGTCTGTGAGAAGGAAAAACTCGAACTGCTGCACGTTCACTATGCCATACCTCATTCCACCTCTGCATACCTTGCAAAAAAACTCACAAACAGGGTGAAAATCGTTACAACCCTTCATGGAACAGATGTTCAGCTCGTTGGTCTAGATCCATCGTATAAAAGTATAACCAAGTTCTCGATGGAAAAGAGTGATGGATTAACCTCTGTTTCCAATTATCTAAAAAGACTCACCATAAAAGAGTTTGGAATAAAAAACCATATAGAGGTTATTCACAACTTCATAGACCCTTTGAAGTTCAAGAGGAGGTTTGTGGAGAGAAGGGAAAGGACCATCGTTCACGTCTCCAACTTTAGAAGAATAAAGAGAATTCCAGACATAATCCATGCCTTCAAGTTGATAACAAAGAGAATTGAGTGCAGGTTAACAATGGTGGGAGATGGTCCAGAAAAGTTGAAAGCCAAAAGGCTTGCAAAAGAGCTGGGTCTTGAAGATATGGTAAAGTTCACAGGAAATTTAAGAGATGTCTCAAAGGTTTTGTCGAGTTCTTCCCTTTTCTTACTTCCCTCCGAGATGGAGAGCTTTGGACTTGCAGCCTTGGAGGCGATGAGCTGCGGGATTCCAGTTGTGGCTACAAAAACTGGAGGACTTTTAGAGGTTATAACAAAGGAGTGTGGTTTTTTGGTAAAGATGGGGGATATAGAAGAGATTGCCAAAAAGTGCCTTATGATTCTTGAGGATGAAGATTTACAAAAAAAGATGGGAGAGGCTGGCAGAAAAAGGGTTTTGAGATATTTCACTCCAGAAAAGATTGTCCCAAAGTACGAGAGGTACTATGAGAGGGTTTTAAAAGGTTGATCTAGGAGTCTGTGAGAAAGTCCTCTTCTTCGGCTAAATTCATCTGTATTGCAAATTCTTTGTCAAATATCTCATATACCAAATACCTGGGATAACCTAATTCCACTATCTCCTCTATGCTCTTGTCCATCCTTATCAAAATCCTTATTTCATCTGAAATCTTCATGTGAAAACCTGTTGAAATTTTTGTATATAAAGTTTATGGTTTGTCTTTTGAGGGTATACAATATCACTTGCACCAAAAATTTCAACCATATAATTTCAAATCCAAAAAAGCAAATACTTATTAGGTAAAATACAAATCTTTGATATGAATAGTCTTTTCGATTCACTCAAAGAAGAGTTCAAGGATGGGAATGAGAATCTCTTGGAGCTCTTAGATTACTACGAGAGTGAAAAAGAGCTTGCAAAGATATTTTCATGTTTTTCCTTCATTACCTGCGAAGCATTTGGTGGGGAAGAAGAGCTTGCAGAGGAGATTTCGAGGGTGTGCGAGGCATTCTTTCTCGCCACCTCTGTACACGACGATGTTGTGGACAAAAAAGATTCTTCACTCAATGAGCTTTCTGATGTACAGAAGGCAAACAACTTCATGGTACTTGGAGATATCCTCTTTGTAAAGCTTGCAGTTCACCTTTCAAGAGCATCAAGATTAATGTCAAAAGAGAGCTTTCAAAATGTTTGTTCAAAACTTGAGAGATATCTAAATTTGGTGGGGAAAAGCCAGCTTATGGATGGAGATGAGAGGTACAAAATAAATTCCATTGAAAAAGCTTACACCCACATAAAGATGCGTGGAGGGATTTGGGGGAAAATCGTCATGGAAATCCCAGCCCTTGCAGCCTCTGCACCTATGGAGGAAGCCGAAG
>JBHIDS010000002.1:0-35285 GCA_046760205.1 Candidatus Methanofastidiosia archaeon | reverse complement strand
GAGGAAATATCAGCTGTTGATGTGTGGAATACATGAATTATGTCCCAAAGCAGGTGTTTTGGTTCCAAGCCTATCTTTAAGAGCTTATCTTCTAAGAAGTCAGAAAATATTTTGTGAAAAATTTATTAGTAGTCCTCACTTTGTCAATGCTCGCGAATTAATAAATTCAATATATATTGAATTTTACTTTTGTAAAGTCAAATTTTTTTGACCAAAAAGCTTAAATATAAATGTATTGATGAAATCCATGCCTCTGAAAATAGTTGACATTGTCTCTAAAGAAGATAAATTCTACCTTTCCATAGAAATTGATAAAAGTGAAATAAATAGATTTCTGATTAAGAAGAGGCAAGAGTTGATTGAGAGTTTGGAAGAAGATGAAAAGAGAATATTTAACATGATTTGCAACAATGGTGAGGTTTTACAGTCAGAGCTCGTGGATGTTTCAGGGCACCACAAATCAAAGATTTGCAGAATTTTGAAGAAACTTGAAGCAAGAAATATGATTAAAAGAGAAAGAAGAGGGTTGACTTGTTTGATAAGTTTGAGATAAATCTTGCATTCTCGTAAAAAGCTCAGTTCAGATATTTTCAAAAGGCAAAGCTTTTTGAGCAAACTTCGTTTTTTGAGGAATCTTCGATTTTCTTTCACTGAGTTATCGAAAACTTATTAAAGAATTGATAGTAATTGGAATTCTCCATTCTTTAAGTTAAAGTACAAATTCCTCGGATCATTTTTTATTTCATGCTCTTGATGAATAATGGTGGTTTCCTTTTACTGAGTTATCGAAAATTTTTTTTTGGAAATTATAGATTTTTGGTCTTAGTATTTGACGGAGGGCTGCCAAATAAATCTTAGGTTTATTTTCAAAAAGACTTAAGTAATTCTTCAAGCAAATCTCTTTGTGACGTCTGAAAGCGAAACCTTAATCAGATCTTTGAGGTTCAAGGTGAAAAGCCTGGACAAGATAAGTTTAGGCTTTGTTTTTCTGATTTTCATCATATTCACCCTGAATCTTGAAAAATTCCAACCCTTCGGTCCTGATGCATGGTATCACTTGGCAATCTCTAAGAACATCTTGGAAAAAGGAGGAATACCTTTATGGAACACCTGGGATTTTCAGCCTTTTGGAAGGCCCCACCTCTATCCTCCATTGTATCATCTCTTAATTGCCTTCTTTTCTTCAAATCCAGAAAGCATTGTTTTCGGAGCAAAGGTTTTGCAGGCAACTTTATACCCTCTTGCCCTTCTGACAGCTTGGTATTTTGCAAGATTGCTCTTCGACGAGAGGATTGCCTTTCTATCCCTTCTCCTTCTATCCATTGACGTGGCATACCTTATAATCTTCATAGCTCTTCTTCCATCCTCTTTCGTGAATCTCTTGTTTCCCTTGATTCTTCTAACATTCTTATCAAAGAGATTCAAATCAACGCTCTTGCTGATGGTTCTCTCTCTCTACACCCACCTATCCCTTCCAATCTTGATCCTCTTGAGCCTTGGTTTCATTTCTATGAAACACAGAAATTATTTTAAGTTTTTTTTGAAATTGGCTTTGCTCTCATTCATCCTCTACATTCCCTGGTTTCTTCGCTTAATCCTTTTCAGGGATTGGATGAGGAGTTTTATCTCATTTGGTTTTGAGGGATTCATCATTGGCTTTCTGCTTATTTGGATAATCAACCCACTTCTCCTCTTTTTCTGGGTAAAGGGATTGAGGTTGAAAGAGAAACCCAAAAACTGTACTGTCTTGAAGATGGTGCTTTTGGCATTTATTCCCCTTTTTATCTTTTATGGTGGAAGATATTTTTGGCATGTATCTCCATTTCTTTCAATATATGCTGCAATCTACATTGAAAAGTATTTCAAAGTTTTTACAAAGAAAAAAATAGTTTTTCTTCTCTTGCTCTTGATAGTTCCATTTCCAAGTTTTTCCCTAGACCTTACAAAGAGCAAAAGTCCTGAGTTAATTCCGAGTATCACAGCCCTCGATGGATGTGGTTTCCTTCTGATGTATGAACCTGAACCCAATTTCGATGATGAAGAGCTTTCAAAGTTTCTGCTCTCAAACACAAGTCCAGAAGATATTATCCATGTGGATGAGGGCTTTCTAGGTGACAAGATATATGTTCTCACAGGAAGGAGAACAGACAACGGAATGTGGTTTGAGGTTTCAAAAAATGAGGTTACAAAGGCAATAGATGATTTGAGAAGAAACTGCAAAGATTGTATCTTTGTGTACCTTGATAGAGAAAAACTTCCCAAAGTGGACGAGATTTTCAAGATTGGAATCTACTGGATTGGAATTAGGAAAGGATAGAAAATCTTATAATGAGAGTAAAGGATGAGAGGCATGAGTGAAAAGTTGATTTTTATCTTGGTTTTCGCTCTTTTGTCTGGAGGCTTACATTGGCACCAGGACTCTGAGGATATTCTTTCAAGTTACGATTCTGACTGGTTGAGGTATGCAAGGATTGCAGATGCTGACTTCTGGTTTGAGGAAGATGATGAGGAGATCTTTGATGCCATTGAAAAAGCTCATGAACAAGGGATTTCTGTGATTCTCTCTTGGATTGAAAGTGAGAACCTGATTCCTTCTGAAAAAGAGCTGGAATTTCTAAGAAAGGTATCCTCTCATATCCATGAAAACTACAAAGACATGAGGATAATCTTATATCAGGCTCCCCTTGAAGTAATAACACCCAACGTTGACATGAACATGGATTCAAAAGTGGACGAGGGAAAGAAAAGCGTATTCACCGAACATCCTGAGTGGTTGCAGGTTGGGATTTCTGGGAGATATGCAGTTTACTGGGGAAGTTGGGCATTCTGGGTTGGGGAGACAGATGAGGATGCGTGGCTCTGTCCAAATAATCATGAGGTGAGAGAACTCACTTTGAGAGGTTTTAGAGAGCTTGCAGCTACGGGAATAGATGGGATATGGATAGACGTTGTCATGTTTCAGAACACCTTTGGAGATTGGGAGGAGGAGTGGGCATGTCACTCCAAGTACAGTAAAGAGTTGTTCAAAAGAGAGACAGGCCTTGATATTCCAGAGGAGATAGACTGGGAGAATGAGATTTGGAAGAAATGGGTTCTTTGGAGACAGGAAAAGATTCAAGGTTTCATAGATGATTTAAGAAAAGCTGCAAGGAGTGTGAATCCTGATATAAAGATAATTGTAGAGCACTGGCACGGTTTTGATGTGGGTTCTACAAAGAATGCTTGGAGTCCCATAGGCCTCCAGGGTGTAACAGATGTCCTTGCCCACGAGTACCACTCTGCAACCCACAATCCAGAGTTTTACGATTCCTACAACTTTTTGCGAGATTTGGCATTCCTTAAGTTTTACCATGGGGTAGATAAGGGGCACCCCACTTGGATTCTCGCATATTCTCAAGAGAGAGAATCTCAAAAGTTTCTTGCAAGCTTAATCTTAGAGATTGGAGGGAACTACTACGACACAGACTATGAAGACATGGCAGGGTCTGTGGATTATAGTACGAGAAAAGAGATATTCGAATGGATAAGGGAGAACCAGAAGTACTATTACGATACAGAGGAACTCTCAAATGTAGCTCTATTCTACTCAAAGGCAACCATGGACTTTAAAGATGCCCAGAGTTTTGAGGAGGAAGGAGAGTTCTATAGAGAGTTTTTAGGAATTTCTATGATGCTCCTCGAGCTTCACGTACCATATGAGGTCTTGGTTGAGCTTGATGGTCTTTCAAGCTTTGATGCCCTAATTCTTCCAAACGTAATGTGTATGAGTGAGGAGGAGATTTCAAAGATAAGAAGTTTTGTTGAGAGGGGTGGAAAGCTCCTCTCCACTGGAAAGACCTTTACATGTGATGAAATGGGGAGAAAGAGAGCTACTCCATTAAAAGAAACCTTTGGAGAAAATGCCATTTTCACAAAAAGACTCTATGGAAATGAGTATTTTGATTCGACAAAACCCTACTTCTGGGAATACGAAGAAAGAGAGGATCCCTCAAATTTAAGAGAGGAGTTTTCAAAGCTTCTAGAAAACATCGAGATTCAAGAATTTTTTTTAACTGATGCATCCTCTAAAATTGTAATTCTTCCATTTAAGTATAAAAACAATCTCATACTCAAAATTTTGAATCTTGAGGGAATTTCGCCTGGAGATGTGGTTCCTGAAAAAAGGGAAATCGAGATAAAATTCAACACCAAGCTGAAGAGTGCAAAAAAGATTGACTTTCTTTCTAAGGCAACTCCTCTTGAAATTGATGAAAACACAGTGAAGCTTGAAGTTAGGGATCACACCCTTCTTGTTCTTGAAACGGAGGAGGAAGTACAGATTCTCTCCAACTCAAACGATCTTTCAACTGCAGAGATGCTCTCTGAATTTCTTGAGGATAATGGAGTTGAAACCAAGATAGTTGGTATGGATCAGTTCGACAAGACCTGTGAGAGAATAGTTGTGCTTGGAGGACATGAATCTGAAGATACAGGAAAAATCTCAGAGCTACTTCTGACAACAGAGGAGAGAAATTCTTTGGAGAAAAAAGGCTTTGGAGACATCTTCTTCAAGAGAGATTCCTTTAGAAAGAATCAGAAAATTGTGATAGTTGCAGGAAATGAGAGGGAGGATACACGAAGAGTTGCACAAGAGAGGAGATTTGAGATATTGAGGTTCTTTGAGAAATTTCCTATAAAGGGAGTGCAAATTGAGCTTGAAATCTTTGAGGAGGAGAGCGTTGAAGATGTGATCTCAGAGCTTTCTGAAATTGGAGTAAATACCATATTCCTGAGGATTTTCTCATACGATTCGGGAGTTTACTTCAAAACAAATTTAGCTCCAGTTGAAAGAGACTTGCTCTCTGATGTAATTCATGAAGCGAAAAAGTATGATATTAGAGTTTATGCATGGATGACTACTCTCAACATGAAGTGGGTTTTGGAGGAACATCCAAATTGGGCTGTTGTGGGATATGATTATGAGAGGAATAGGTTTGAGAAAAACATGAGCTGGTGGAAGAGGGTATCTCCCTTCGTTCCAGAGCACAGAGAGTATCTTAAAATTCTCTTTAAAGACATTGCGAAATATGATATTGAGGGAGTTATGTTTCAAGATGATTTGTACCTAACAGAGTATGAGGACTACAGTAAATTTGCAAAGGATGCCTATGAAAAAGAATTTGAAAAAGAGTTGAAACCTGAAAACATGGTTGTTGATGGAGAATACACCGAAGAATTCTGGAATTGGAGCAGATGGAAGGCAGAGGAGCTCTTAAAGTTGACGAAAGAGATTATGGATGAAATGCATGAAATAAACCCCAACCTGAAGTTCGTCCTGGATACCTTTGAGGATTCCATCTCAGAGCCTGAAGAAGCTCTTGCATGGTTTTCACAAGACGTTTTGCTTGCAAGAGAGTATGGGTTTTCAAACATCGCAGTGATGTCTTATCACAGGGATATTGCAAAGTGGGATGAGCTCTCTTTAAAAGAGGCAATCCAAAAACTCAAAAAAATCACACAGAAAGGAATTGAGATGACGGATGAAAATTTTCTCATAATGAAGGTACAGGTCCAAGATTTTGAAACAGGAGAGCCACTTTCAGCTTCAGAGATAGATAAGGCTTTTCAAGCAATATTTGAGGGAGGGATAAAGAATTTCCTATACTATCCTCACATAAATGGACTACCAAAGGATGTTTTGAAGAAGTACTTCAATCCCAAAAGGCTTTTAACCTTAAATATAATTTAAAGACATGAAGAAGTTTCAGCCCCACACCAGGCTCTGGCTTGAAAAGGATGAAAAATCTATTCTTGGAGACGGAAAGGCTGAGCTCTTGAGAAAGCTTTTGAAAGTAGAATCCTTAAAGCTTGCATCAGAGGAGCTTTCAATCTCCTACAAGCATGCCTGGTTGATGATTCATGAGATTGAGAAGGCTCTTGGTAAAAAAATAGTTACCTCAAGGCGTGGTGGGAGAGAGGGGGGGTTCACAAAGTTAACTGAAGAAGGAAAAAAACTTCTAAGAGAGTATGACGATTATCTTAAGATATTGAAAGAAACCATCCATGACAAAACCTTCTGGGAGGTTGTTTCTTTGAAGATCAGTGCGAGAAACTTACTAAGAGGAAGAGTTAAAGAGATTGAGAAGGGAGATGTGGCTGCTAAAGTTACCTTGAAGATTGAGAAGGCAGAGCTAAAGGCTGTGATAACAAGGGAAGCTGTAGAGGCTCTGGATTTGAAGAAAGGAGAGGAGGTAAAAGCCATAATAAAGGCAACAGAGGTAATGATTTTGAAGGAGTGAAAAATCATGCTATCCAACCGAGTACGCATCATCTTGCTCTGTGTGCTTTTCAACATTCTCTTTGAGTATTCAGCCCGAGGCATTACAACTCTTTCTCAACGACCACTGCTCTTTTTGTCTTTGTTTGGTATTTATTTCACATTTTTTGCTATGTTCGAGGATTTGATGGTACGATATCGCTTGAAGAATTACCAGATAGCATTGTTTGCATTTTTGTATGGGTTCATTCCAGAGATGTTTTTGACTGGGAATTTGTTTAACAAGACAATTTATTTTGGTCTTCTCTTTTTAGGTTTGAATTTGGGAACGCTTCTTTCCATCAACTTTTTTGCCTGGGGAATTCTCCAGTCCATTGTCACCTTTTATTTTGCCAACCGCATCCAGGTACGTGACTGGAACCATCCTCGTATGGGGAAATTAGGCTGGGCGCTATGTGTCGGTTACCAGGTATTGGTCATCCTGCTTTCTCGATCGAATCTGTACAGACCTCGGGGAACACCTCTTTCTTATTTGGTGGCATTAATCCTGATTGTCGTTGTGGCAGCAGTTTTTATCAGCAAGTTATCTAAAAGAGAGAATATATTGCATTTTCAACCTTCTCTGGTGATGGATGTGTTTGCCTTTGGGTCTGTAATCTTGTTTGTGATCTTGGGAACCTTTTTTATCCACGGTCCACAGATAATTACTTCTCAACCTTTGAATCGTACTGCTGTGGTAATTGAAAATCTGTGGGTGGTGTTTGTTGGTATTGGTTTTTTAATTTACCGTTATTTTAAAGGGTCAGATGTAGTTGTTTAAAGAGATACTCTCTACTTATATGAAATTGAAAGTGATACTTCCATGCAAAGTTTTACAAGCACCAAAAGCTTTATATACTCTATGTTAGAAATAGATAACATTATGTTAGAAATAAAAAACATAAAGTTAGAAAAAAATAACAGAGGTGAGAGGATGAAAAGTAGGACATTGAATAGACTTTGGATAGCAGTGACAGCAGTTGTCGTTGTGATAGCAGTGATCGCCTTCTGGTCAAAATTAGGGTGGGAAAGCCATGCCCTATTGCCATCTGTGATTCTGGGAATAGTTATTGCTAACTTGTTTGTTTTTTCCTGGGTACTGTGGAAAAGGATGCAGGAGAAAAAGGCAGGTTTTCCAACTAAGGATGAGAGGACGATGTACATAGAAGGTTGTGCAGGACATTATACAGTCATGATAGGTCTCTGGTTCATGTTAGGACTCATGTGGTACATCTTCCTTGGCATGGAAGTATTTGGTTGGCCCGAGCTGAAGGCATTACCAGCACTCATAATATCGATCCTTGTAACTGCAATATTGAATTTGGGATTGCGCTGGTACTTTGGCAGAAAGGGGTGATATATGATGAAAACCAGAATCAAGGAACTCAGGGCACGATACGACTTAACACAGGAAGACCTGGCAAGAAAGGTAGGTGTCAGAAGAGAAACCATCGTTTTTTTGGAGAAGGAAAAGTACAATCCTTCTCTTAGGTTGGCTCATCGTGTGGCAAAAGTACTGAATACCACCATTGAGGAGCTCTTTATTTTTGAGGAATAGCGTGGCAAAGTGGTCTTCAAATTCTCTTTCTTGTCCAGAGCCAACACAATTTTTTTGGATTTGTTGAGTATTTTATAGTTTTAATTCATCGTATTTTCTCCCTTCCAGCAATTTTCTTGGTGTTTTCAGCTGATTATGATCCTTTAAATCTTCTATCAATCTTTCAAAATTGTCAATTTTAATATTTATTATCTCATGGAACTTTCTACCATTGTTTGGTAGATTATATCTCCTAACATCTATGCCAGCTTCCTTTGCAGTTCTTAATATCCATTCTTTCCTCTATATCTTGCTCGATCAAGAGCTTGACTTTCGTTTGATAATTACCAAAGTACGTTATGAAAATTCCTACATTCAAATAGTTAAAACCATTTATTGAAATATCAATTACGAAAGCAACCGAAATACCAAGCATGAATATTTGAAATGGCCTATTCTCAAAGAGCCTTTAGAACATTCTCCACAAAAACCTTCTCAGGAACTGCTCCCTCAAACTCCACTTTGTCATTTACAACGGTTTTTGGAACTCCAAACACAGAGTACTTTGAAGCAAGGTGGGGAAACTCTATGGCTTCAATCATCTCTCCTCTGATATGTGGAGATTCTATTGAGAGTTTATGGGCAAGCCTCACAGCAGAAGGACAGTATGGGCATGTGGGTGTCACAAAAACCTGGATGTGAACCTTCCTATTTATCTTTTTCAAACTCTTCTTGCTCTCCTCTGAGAGATCGGTTTTTCCTCTTGAAACGTCTACTATATCCTCTATCAGAGAGGAGAACTCATACCCAGAGGGAATTCCAAAAAATCTTATTCCATAGTCCTTCTCACCCTCAACCACTGTGGCAGGAATCTTGTCTATCGAATAGCTCTCTGCTTTCTCTCTATCAGCTACAAAGTCGTACACCTCGAGTTTTATCTTTTGAGAAAGAGAGCTAACTTCCTCTAAAAGCTCTCTCGTTTCTTCACAGTACTTGCACTCATGTTCTTGAGTGAAGTATACGAGACTTACCTCATTTTCAAGCTTTTCAAATTGAGCTCTCATCAACTCTTTATCTTTCTCTGAAATCATTTCATCACCTCTTCAAATATTTCAAAATCCTTTTTTCTATCTCATCTCTTGGCATTGCACCAACAATTCTTTCCCTCTCAACCCCATTCTCGAAGAGAATCAAAGTGGGAATGGTGAAGACCCCATACCTTGAGGCTGTAAGAGGATTCTCATCCACGTTTAGCTTTCCCACCAAAAGCTTTTCATGATACTTTCTTGCAAGCTCTTTAACTGTGGGAGATACCAATTTACAGGGATAACACCAAGTTGCAAAGAAATCCAAAAGCACGAGAGAATGGTTTTGAAGAATCTCTTTTAAGTTTTTATCTTCCACTTTCAAAGGCATTTTTTGTAATTTTGAAAGTTCTCCAAGCTTTCTCTTCATCAATCCACCAACCTTTTGTGCTCTGTCATCATGCATCTATCCATCACAACTTCGATTGAGTTTTTCTCTGCAAGCTCTTGAGCTTTGTGGTTTACAATGCCCTGCTGCATCCAGATCACTTTGACTTTCTTTTCTATGGCTTTTTTTGTGATCTCAAGAACTTCTTCTGAAGGTCTGAATATCTCCACGATGTCAATGTAATCTGGAACTTCTGAGAGTCTTTCATAGACCTTCATTCCATAGATCTCTGAGGCATTGGGGTTCACAGGGATTACGTTGTATCCTTTCGAGATCAAGTACTTTGGAACGTAATGGCTTGGTTTTTCCTCGTTTTTAGAGAATCCCACAACCGCTATGTTCTTGAGTTTTAGAATCTTTTTAATTTGTTCATCTGTTTTCATGCAACTTCCTCTATCTCATAGGAGCTTTCAAACTCCACATTCCCTTTTAAAGTGGCGTAAACTGAGCAGTACTTCTTTTGAGAGAGCTCAATTGCTCTTCTCACAAACTTCTCCTTAATGTTCCTTCCACCTATGAGGTATTTCAAATGAATCTTTTCAAACTTCCAGGGAGGTTTTAACGCCTGTTTGAAAAAAACCTGAATCTCGAATTTCCTCAGATCCTGCTTCTGTTTTTCAAGAATTCTCAAGACATCTATTCCAGAACAACTTGCAAGTCCTATGGGTAAGAGATCAGAAGGTTTGACTCCTTCTCCCTCTTCTTTTGGAGAATTTAGAAGCATAGAGTTTCCAAGAGAATCATGAGCTTGGAATTGAAGCTTTCCAGTCCATCTCACACTGACTTTCTTTATCCTTTCAAAAATTATTTCAATGCTTAAAAAGCTTTCTTTGAAGGGTTGAAGCTCAGCATTTAAAACCCTACAACCCATAGTATCTTAAATCCTCTTTTCTTAATGTTGAAAATCCTCCATCGTAAACGACTTTCCCACCGTTTAAAATCACACATCTCTCACAGACCTTTGAGGCAAAATTTAGATCATGAGTTGCAAGGAGCTTTGTGAGATTCAAACCACCCAGAATTTTCAAGAGGTTTCTTCTTCCCCTTGGATCAAGATTGCCTGAAGGCTCGTCCAATACCAAAAGCTTGGGATTCATCGATAGAACGGTTGCAAGAGAGAGCTTTTTCTTCTCCCCAAAGCTCAAGTGATGAGAAGCTCTCTTTTTAAAATCCTCCATCTCCACAGCCCTCAAAGCTTCATCCACCCTCTTTAAAACCTCTTCTTTAGAGAGTCCTAAATTTAGAGGTCCAAAGGCAACGTCATCAAAGACAGTTGGCATGAAGAGTTGGTCGTTTGGGTCTTGAAAAACCAAACCCACAAGATTTCTGACTTTTCTCAAATTTTCATGTTTTACCTCAATCCCAAAGATTTTTACAGTACCTTTGCCAATTAAAATTCCATTAAAGTGTAGTAAAAGAGTGGACTTTCCAGCCCCATTTGGTCCCACCAATGCAATCCCTTCCCCCTCCTCTATCTCCAAATTCATACTTTTCAAGGCTTTGGTTCCATCTGGATATGAAAAACTCAGATTTTCAACTTCCACAGCCTTCACAAAACCACCTTCACAACAAGTATGTAGAAAACAAATAGGGAAAAAAACAAAACATCAGATTTCTTCAACTCAAATTCTTTAAAAGTTCTAATCTTTCCATCAAAACCCCTTGAAGTCATGGAAACATAGATTCTCTCTCCCCTTTCATAGGTTTTTAAAAACAAACTTCCAACTATATTCCCAAAAACCCCTATCTGGTGAAAAAAACCTTTTTTTATGTTTCTGGAATATGCAGCCCTTCTCATTCTCATAATCTCATCTTCAAATACAAATAGGTATCTGTACACAAAAGACATAAGCATCACAACTATTTTTGGAACCTTTAAAGCCTCAAAACCATGCAAAAGATTTGAGAATTGCGTTGTTGAAGTCAAAAGAATCATTGATACAACAGAAAGCCATGCCTTTATCAATACATTGAAAAATGTTAAAACTCCATTTTCTGTGACTTTTAGAAAAAAAAGAGAAAAAATAACATTTCCATCTTTCATAAAGGGAATAAAAATTGATATTAAAATTACAAAGGGAACTATTATCAGAGACCTTTTGAAAACAAAGTTTAAAGGAATTTTTGATAAAACAAGGATTGAGAAAATAAGTATGAAGTAGAAAATATAATCTAAAAATTTTGAAGTTGTAACAACAGAAAAAATAAAGAAAATAAATATAGCTATCTTTACCCTTACATCCAATTTGTGAATTGGGCTTTCCAAATTTGCATACTTGTCTATAAAATCATGCTCCATTCAATCACTTTTTTAAAAATTTTGCAGCTTGATAGGTAAGCAGAAAAACGATAAAAACACCAATAACTCCTGCAAGAGATGTTGCCAAAGCCTTATTTTTGATAGAGGGAAATAGATAGTCTGGAATTGGAGATTTAAAGATTGTCAATGCTCTTTCTGCAAAGTTTAAATCCTCAGAAACTCTTTCTAATCCATCTGGCAGAGAAGATGCAAAAATTGAAAAAATCCCTGCAAAAACCAGAGAGACCAGCAAACCATACTGCCACCATTTCATATCTTTTCCACCTCCAAAATATCAGGTCTTACCTTTAAAATATATCCAATAACTGCAACAGTGATAAATCCCTCACCAATGCCAGTAACTCCATGAATCAAAGCCATTGCAGGCAGAGCTATTTCAATGGGAGATGTACCAGAAATTGCAAGCTCTACTGCAACAAAAATTGCTCCCAAAACCATTGCAATCCAAGAGGCAACAAAGGCTCCCACCAATATTCCTCTATCCTCCTTAATAATCTTTCTAATTGTTACATAGATGTAGTATCCTAAAATTGTTCCAATCATTCCCATGTTAAAGATATTTGCTCCCAAAGCTGTAATTCCACCATCCTGAAAAACAATAGCCTGAACCACAAAAATCACTGTCATTACAATTGTTCCAGCAAAAGGTCCAACTAAAACTGCCACCAAAACTCCTCCAAGTAAATGTCCTGAAGTTCCTCCTGCAACAGGAAAGTTCAACATTTGAGCTGCAAATACAAAGGCTGCAAGAACTCCCATTAATGGAATGTGTCTTTCCCCAAGTCTTTTGTTTGCCCTTTTTACAGAGTATCCCACCACAGCAATGGATACCAGATACAAAGGCACCCATACAACTGGGCTTAAAAACCCATCAGGTATATGCATTTTCTCACCTTGTAACACCCTTTTAAAATTCGTGTTACTCTTTATAAATGTTTTGGTAGCAAAACTTATAAAAAGGTGTTACTCTTACCTAAGGCATGGAGAAAGTCAAAAGATTCGGGGTCTCTCTAAAACCACATCTTCTTGAAAAGCTGGACAAGATGGTGAGGGAGAAAGGCTATCCAAATCGCTCCAAAGTCATAAGGGACCTCATAAGAGATTTCTTAGTGGAGGAAGAGTGGAGAAAAAACGAGAGAGTAGTGGGAACGATTACTGTGGTCTACAACCATAAAGCTTCTGGCATAGGGGAGGCTTTTCGAAAGCTCCAGCACTCCCACCATAAAAACATCCTTTCTATGACTCATGTGCATATTGACGAGGATATGTGTTTGGAGGTTTTGGTGCTTAAAGGAAGAGCAAGAAAGCTCAAGGAGATCTCTGATAGGTTGTTGGGAACGAGGGGAATACTTCATGGAAAGCTCGTTTGTACATCTCTTGGAAGAAACCTCTAAAAAGACATCTGCCTTAATCAACTTTGAGAAAAACCGAAAGCTTTTTAAGTATCCTATTATAACATATAGTAGCTACCATCTAAGGTAGTCCAAAGAAAGGAGGTAGAAAGAATGAATGTAGGTAGAGTAAAAAAGTTGCTCGCTTTGATTACAGCTTTAGTGGTGTTGTCAGGTTGTGTTGGGCAGCAACCCACCACAGACAGTGATGGGGACGGTGTACCAGACGTTGAGGACATGTGGCCTGGAAGAGATGATGTTGCTTTTGGCAAGACTTTGACTTCTATGACCATAGGTGAACCAGAGACCATGGACCCAGCTTTAGCATACGACTCTGCTTCATGGAACATACTCTGGCAGGTTACAGAGACTCTCGTCACCTACGAGAAGGGAGATGCCTCAAAGGTCGTTCCTGGCTTAGCAGAATCTTGGGATATCTCAAGTAATGGACTGACGTATACCTTCAAGCTGAGGGAGAACGTTACTTTCTCCAACGGAGCTGTCTTCAACGCAGACGATGTGGTCTGGAGTTTGCAGAGAGTTATCACCATGGGTCTTGACCCCTCTTGGATGCTTGCAGACTTTGTGGATTCAATCGAGAAGATAGACGATTACAACGTAAAGATAACCCTGAAATTCCCATACGGTGGTATGATCTTTGTTCTGGCATGTCCAGTTGCAACAATTTTGGACAAGGAAACCTATGAGGCTGCAGGCGTGACGGTTGAGGAAGGAACAGAGTGTGAGTGGTGTACAGAAAATCTCATTGGAACAGGACCTTACGTCTTGAAAGAATGGACCCACAAGGAGAGAATCGTTTTGGAGAAGAACCCAACCTACTGGAAAGGCTGGGAGGGAAAACACGTTGAGACCATAATAATAAAGGAAGTTTCTGAGGTTTCAACGAGAATGCTTGCCTTAAAGGCTGGAGACACAGACTTTGCATACATTCCAACGACACATCTGACAGAAGCCTTGAGTGGTGCAGGTGGAGACCTCTACTTTGAAAGAGGACAACATAGCTTTGTGATAATCTTTGTGGCAATGAACAACGACCTTCCACCCTTTGACGACAAAAACTTCAGAGTAGCACTTTCCTATGCCTTTGACTACGACGGAATCATAGATTTTGTTGTGAAGGGATATGGAATCCAAGCAAGGGGACCGATACCCCTCGGCATGAACGGAAACGATCCAGATTATGAGAGCTACATGTATCACAGAGACCTAGACAAGGCGAAGAGTTTCTATGAGAAATCCAAGTACTACAACAACGTTCCAGACATCACCCTTTACTACAACCAGGGAAACGATGTGAGAAAGCAGATAATGCTCACTGTGAAGGAGAACTTATCAGAGCTCGGAATAACCAATGTCACGATCCAGGAGCTTGACTGGCCCACCTTCATCCAGAAGATAAGGGGAGGTGAGGTAGCGATTCTCAACATAGGATGGGCACCAGACTACAACGATCCAGATGACTATGTCTTCCCATTCCTGCACAGCGAAGGTTGGAATCCAGCTCACTACAACAATCCAGTGATGGACGATCTCATAATGAAGGCGAGAAAGCTTCCAAGTGGTCCTGAGAGATGGCAGATTTACTATGAAATTCAAAGGATTGACCACGAGGATGCCCCGTACCTCTGGGTTTACCAGTCAGAGCACTACACCATAAGAAGAGCATGGGTACAGGGATACTACTACAACCCCATAGCTGGACTCAAGTACTACGATATCTGGAAGGAGGTCATTCCAGGAATCTTTTAAACTTTTTTCTTTTTTATTTTACCAAAAAGCTTATATTGAATTTTTGCTTGGTGTGGATGAGGTTTCCAAATGAAGATGCGTGACTACATATTGAGAAGGCTTTTGCTTCTAATTCCAGTGATGTTTGGAGTTACCCTTATAACTTTCTTTTTATCCCACGTAATTCCTGCAGATCCAGCAGCAGCCTGGGCTGGAGGACCCAAAGCCAGTGAGACTGCCATAGAAAACATAAGGGAAGCGTATCATCTAAACGATCCCCTATATGTACAATACCTAATTTATTTGAAGGGAATCTTGAAGGGAGATTTGGGATACTCTCCAGTTACTCACAGACCTGTTTTGAAAGAGTTGAAAGATTACTTTCCAGCCACCATGGAGTTAACCATATTTTCTATGCTGCTTGCCATAGTGATTGGGATTCCCACAGGAGTTATTTCTGCTGTCAAGAAGGACAAGCCCATGGATCACTTCACCAGAATATTTGCGCTTTTGGGTGTTTCCATTCCAATCTTCTGGCTTGGACTTCTTCTCCAACTAACCTTTTACTTCAAGCTCGGTTGGCTTCCAGATCCAGGAGGAAGGGTTAACGATTTTGTAATCATGAAGTATCCTCTAAAAAAGATAACCAAATTGTATCTCGTTGATAGCCTGATTGCAGGTAACTGGCCTATTTTTGTGGACACTTTGAAACATCTCATAATGCCTGCCATCGCCCTCTCGTATGCGTCAACTGCCATAATTACCAGAATGACCAGATCCTCAATGCTTGAGGTTTTGGGACAAGACTACATAAGAACAGCAAGGGCTGGAGGACTTTCAGAGAGGGTTGTGATATACAAGCACGCTTTGAGAAATGCCCTAATTCCCACCACCACAGTCATAGGATTATCCTTTGCAGGACTCCTGGGTGGAGCTGTTCTCACAGAGACTGTTTTCTACTGGCCTGGGATGGGAAGGTACGTTGTGAATGCCCTAACTACCTTAGACTTTCCCACCATCATGGGGTTCGTAGTGATTATTGCAGTGATATTTGTCACTGCCAACCTCATCGTGGACATCATTTATGCATTTTTGGATCCAAGGATTAGGTATGGGTGATATGATGAGCTTTTACTCAGAATGGAGAGCAGAGCACGACGCTCAGATAAAGGAGTACAAGTACACTTTATTCTTGATAAGAAACAGTCCCCTCACCGTGCTGGGGCTTGCAATAATTGCTTTGGTTTTGTTGGTGGCTATGTTTGCCCCCTACCTTGCCACCCATGATCCAGAGAAGGTTGTATTGAGAGAGATTAATATACCTCCATCTAAAGAGCACTTCTTTGGAACCGATGACAGTGGCATGGACGTATACTCAAGGGTTGTTTATGGCTCAAGGATTTCTCTGAGGATTGGGGCGATAGTGATAGCCATATCCGTGAGTGTGGGCTCTGCCCTTGGAGTCATTGCAGGTTATATGGGGGGAAAGATCGATGAGTTCATAATGAGGGTGGTGGATGTTTTCTTTGCAATACCCTTTTTGATCCTTGCAATGGCAGTGGCTGCAGCTATTGGTGAGAGGAGCCTTGAAACGGTTATTCTTGCTATCTCATTCGTTGGATGGGCAGGTTATGCAAGACTCATTCGAGGTCAAGCTCTCTCTGTGAGAGAGAATCAGTATGTGGAGGCCGCGCGTTCTCTTGGAGCTTCCAACAGGAGAATCATATTCAGACATGTACTGCCGAACACTCTTGCTCCCATAACAGTGCAAGCCACCATGGACATGGGAGGGATAATTTTAGCAGCTGCAGGTCTGAGTTTTATAGGTTTTGGAGCTCCCCCAGGGACACCAGAGTGGGGTAGGATGATTGCAGATGGAAGAGAGTGGTTGGTAACTGCATGGTGGCAGGTGACCTTTCCAGGACTTGCAATTCTCATTACCGTTTTGGGTTTCAATCTCTTTGGAGATGGTTTGAGAGACATCCTAGACCCAAGACTCAGGAGATGATTTCATGGAGGAGGTAATACTTGAGATAAGAAATCTTCGTACTTACTTCTATACCTACGAGGGGGTGGTAAGAGCACTTGATGGAATTAATTTAGATATCAAAAAGGGAGAGGCGGTGGGGCTTGTGGGAGAGACTGGTTGTGGAAAGTCTGTTACAGCCTTATCCATAATGAGACTCATTCAATCCCCTCCAGGAAAAATAGTCGGGGGAGAGATATTATTTGAGGGTAAAAATCTCTTAGAGTTAACAGAGGACGAGATGAGAGATATAAGGGGAAATGAAATTGCCATGATCTTTCAAGAACCTATGACATCCCTTAATCCTGTCTTTACCATAGAATCCCAGATGAGGGAGATAATAATGCTTCACCAGAAGGTAGGAAAGGATGAAGCAAAAAAGAGAGCTTTGGAGATGTTAAAACTAGTGGGAATGCCTGACCCAGAGAAAGTGCTCAAACAATATCCTCATGAACTCAGTGGGGGGATGAGGCAGAGGGCGATGATTGCCATGGAAATCTCTTGCTCCCCAGATTTACTCATTGCAGACGAGCCCACCACAGCTTTGGATGTCACAATCCAAGCCCAAATCTTAAAGTTGATAAAAGGGATTATGGGAGAAATAGATGCCTCTCTCCTCCTGATAACTCATGACTTGGGAGTGATAGCCAAGATTTGTGACAGGGTGGCTGTGATGTATGCGGGAGTAATAGTAGAGTTTGCAGACGTGAGAAGTATCTTCAAGGATCCAATGCACCCCTACACCAAAGGACTTATAAATGCTATTCCAAAGCTTTCGGAGAAGAGAGAGAGACTTGAGATAATCAGGGGAAGAGTTCCAAATCTGATTCATCCTCCTTCTGGTTGCAGATTTCATCCTCGATGCGACTTTAGAATGGATATATGTGATAAGGAAAAACCACCAGCCTTCAACGTAAAATCTGAGCACAGTGTAGCTTGCTATCTCTACAAGAAGGTGGAGGAGGTGGCAAGGTGACTCATCTTATTGAAGTTGAGAGGCTGAAGAAGTACTTTCCAATAAAAGGGGGAGTCTTCTCAAGGGTCATTGGGTATGTGCATGCTGTGGACGACATTTCTTTCTATATCGAGAAGGGAGAGACCCTTGGCATGGTGGGAGAGAGTGGGTGTGGAAAGACCACTGTTGGGAGAACAATCCTAAGGCTTGTGGAACCCACAGAAGGGAAGATCTATTTTGAGGGCAAAGACTTAGGAAATCTCGATAACGAAACGCTGAGGATTATGAGGAGAAACATGCAGATGGTTTTTCAGGATCCCTTCTCATCTTTAAATCCAAGAATGACCATCAAGAACATCGTGGGGGAGCCTTTCGTTATCCAGAATCTTTACAACGGGAAAGAGTTAAAGGAAAGGGTTTTAGAGCTTTTGGATACGGTGGGGTTGAAACCAGAGCACCTCAATAGGTACCCTCATGAGTTCTCTGGAGGTCAAAGACAGAGGATATGTGTGGCAAGGGCTTTGGCTCTAAATCCCAAGTTCATCGTTTTGGACGAGCCCACTTCAGCTTTAGATGTTTCAGTGCAGGCTCAGGTTCTAAATATGCTCCAAGATTTGCAGAGAAACATGAATCTAACCTATCTCTTCATCTCTCACAATCTCTCGATTATAAAGCACATCTCAGATATCGTTGCAGTGATGTACGTTGGAAAGATAGTGGAGATGTGTGGTGTGGATGAGCTCTTCTCAAACCATCTCCATCCCTACACCAAAGCTCTTCTCTCTGCCATACCGAATCCTGATCCAGACTTTCAGCAGGAAGAGATAATTCTAAAAGGAGATGTTCCATCTCCCTCAAATCCGCCTCCAGGCTGTAGGTTTCATCCAAGATGTCCATTTGCACAGAAAGTTTGCACCAAAGAAGAACCCAAGCTTTTAGAGGAGGTAAACAGACACTTTGTGGCTTGTCACTTTCGAGGTTTATGGTGATGACGATAAACTTTAAGGCTATTTCATTTGCCCTCATTTTTATCATTCTATCCATCTATGTTTTCACAGGTACTGTCAGGGAAAAGAAACCCAACTGGATACTTAACACAGAAGATGAGATAACGTCTACTCATGTCTCTGGGGATGGAGGCTCTTTGGTTTTTGGGACTTCAAGTGGAAAGATCTTTTACCACCTTTCCTTCAATTCCAAACCTTTTTGGGAGTACCAAGCAGATGCAAGGATAACCTCTCTCAAAATATCTCTAGATGGAAGATACCTTGCTGCCACTGACGAGAAGGGAAATCTCTACTGTATCTTTCAAGGAAATGCAGGAAAACCCATGCCTCTTTTAAAAATAAATCTCAGAGAGGATTCAAGAGTATCTGACATATTCTCTGGTGGAGGAACCACAGCTTTGGTGAGAATTCTGGTTACTTCTAAAGAGAAAGTTTCACTCTTCGACAAGAACAGGGAAAGTCCCATGTGGTCAATCTCCCTAAAAGGTGCAAAGGCAAAATTGTCTCAAAATGGAAAGTATGTTATAATATTTTCAGATAAAAAGCTCTCATTTTTTTCCTCCTCGAAGGGAGAGTTGATTTGGGAGAGGAAGTTTCTATTCAAGATAATCGATGCCTCAATTTCAAGGTCTGGAGATTATATGGCAGTTGCCACATCAAATGGAGAGATTCATCTATTACATGAGGGCAAGACTCTCTGGAGTCACAATATTGAAGAGGAGATAAAAAGTCTGAGTTTAAGAGCCAAGGGAAGAGAGGTGATGGTTGTGGGAGAGGAGATAAAAATCTTCTCCAATAACGGAGAATTACTGATTTCACATGACGTTAAAGATGAAGCTCTCATCTATTTTCCACCATATGGTTCTTATCTCATAGTTTCTGATGGAGAGGGTATTAGTTTGTACTATGGCAAAAGGAAAATTCCAGTTTGGAGATATAGTGGGATTGAAGAGAGGAGATTCTTGGAGAGTTCTCTTGGTGGAGAGTACATATTTTCCTTCTCAAAAGATTCTGTAAACCTTTTTTTCAGCAATTCGGTTTTTCTTATAGGTTCGAGAAATGCATGGGCTTTGGTTTTTGGTGTTGGAATTTTAGAGATTTTCATCTTTACTTACAGAGGAAAGAAATTGAGTCTTGATTTCTTAAAGGGTGGAGAGTTCTTCTCCTTTCTTCTTGGAGGAATATTTGGTGCTATTTTGGGAAGATATTTGGGAGAGGCGCCTTTTGAGAGTTCTTTTTTTCTTTTGGTAGGTCTTTTCTCAGGAGGCTTTGCAGGAAGGAATGCCTGGAAAAGTGAGGGCGGTTTCATTGGTCTCTTCGTGGGGTTTGGTTTGGGATTAATAGCTTCCCTTTTTACAGGAGTTTTGGTGGGATGCTTTTTATGGGTTTCAGAGAGTGAGAGTTTCATCATAGCTATGATTCTAAGATTTGGAATCTCTGGAATCTCTCTTGGCTTAAAGACAAGCCCCTTAGGTGCTTTTTGTGGAGTCTTTTTGAGGTTTATATATACTTTAAGAGGTGGAAGACTTGCTTAGAAGGCTTTTTGGGAGAAGAGAGGATTTGGGTGAAAAACTCTACTTCTCACATCCCACACTCACCTTTCACACCAAAACAGAGAGGGAGTGCCTTGAATTTCTAAGATCAAAGTTTCGGGATTCAAAGATAATAAATCCAGCAGACTACGGTTTCAAGGGAAAAGGTTTCTTTGAGAATCTCATTTCATCATCAAGGATAGTTTGTGGGCTCGTCATCTTTGAAAAGTATACGTATGGAGTTTTGAAGGAGATGGAGTATGGGGTGAATCTCGGAAAGGAAGTTTACACCATAGCTTCAGAGAGCAAGGAAGAGTTCTTTAGGACAAAGTTGAGACTTAAAGAGGGAATGCCTTCAGAGTATGAGAGGCTTTCCTGGGAGCAAACCAAAAAACTCTACTCCGAGCTTCAAAAAAAGTCTTACAGAGGTTTTTTCTCATTTCACCAAAGAAGGTTGTTTTGAAAATGAGGTTTGGGTTGAGGGGTTAAACTGATCTCAATCAATATCTATCCGATTTTTATAAACATGTTCTTCCTTCCAATTCCTCTCCAGTTCCCCTCTATCAATAATATTTTCCCTTTCAACTTCTTCCAAAGCCTCATCAATTGCCCTTTTCTAATCTGGATTTATAAGAATCTCAAGTTCCTCATGCAATCTTT
Source organism: Candidatus Methanofastidiosia archaeon (assembly GCA_046760205.1). Classification (GTDB taxonomy): domain Archaea; phylum Methanobacteriota_B; class Thermococci; order Methanofastidiosales; family SZ-28-30; genus JBHIDS01. Next base: position 14,340 of record JBHIDS010000002.1, on the reverse strand, counting down.
CAACATCTCATGCAATCTTTTCCAAAATTTTTCTGTCCACGGTAATAGTGCCGTTTTTCATAAAATCACCAACAAATGTTGAAGTTGATATTATTTAATTCTTGTGGTTTGAGGTCTTTTATCGTTATGAAAAGAACTTCGGTTGAAGATAAAACCAATCTCCCCAAAGCCTTATAAATAACCAAAAATTTTCTAATTCTATGGATGAAATAGAGTTAACCAAGAAAAACATGAAATGGGTGATTGGCGCCATTATAAAGAAACTTATGGCAAAGGATTTGACCCAAAAAGATATTGTTTTTTGTTCAAGCGAAAACTGCAATCCAATCGGCTGGATTTTGGGACACATAGGTTTGCAGGAGGATGTCTTTTTCAACTGGTTTGGAAGAGGGAAATTAAAATTGTCGAAAGAATATAGAGAATTGTTTAGGTTTAAAAGTCCAAAGATAAAACCCGAAGAAATTCCTCTTTTGGAGGAATTGATGGAATACTTGATGAGTGTTAGAAGAGACACCTTTGAATATTTCTCCTCTTTAGAGGAGAAGGATTTCTACAAAATTCTTGTAGATCCAAAGGGGAACAAATTTTGGGGAGGGAACCTTTTGGACATGTGTAACAGACAGCTGATTCATGAATCAATCCATGCAGGACAAATTGCATACATTAGAAGGATTTTGGGGAAAGAGGCAAAGCCGATTCCTCTATGAAAACAAAACTTTTCTTTGAATCCAACCAAAAATTTTAAAAAGCCATAAAACAAAATTTCTTATGAATAAAAGCCATCTAATCTATCTCTTAATAATGCTTGCCCTCGCCTTCTCATCCATCGATTTTGATGGCTATTCCACCACCCCATCTATCAAGAAAGCCAACATAGAATCTCCCTCTGGTAAAATTAGGGTTCTGCTGGATGACAAGCATCAAAATCCATCCTCAGATGTGAAGCTCTTTCAAGATATCTTTGATTTCTACTCAGACACTCCACCCTTCTTCCCACTTCATCGCAAATTCCTTTCAAACTACCAGGTTCTCTTGATTTTTGAACCTACATCCTCCTTTCTCGAAAGTGAGATTTCAGACATTTTGAGTTATGTGGAGGAAGGAGGGACTCTCGTTGTGATGAGTAATTGGACTTCATACGTTAACGAGCTTTTGGAGAGTTTCAAGATTTCTGTGAAACGAGACGTGGTTTTTGATTTTAAGAGTTACGTGCCTACTTATAGAGGAAGGTCTCCCTCGAGCTACATAGTTTTAGATCAAACCTTTGATTTCAGTTTAGAGAGAGAGCTCTATCTGAACCATTCCTCTTCCCTTGAATTTAGAGGTGAATGGAAGACTCTGAAGGCAAGTAGGGAGTCATTCTCAAGGCAACTTCACGAGGAGGGCTATCCAGGAATCATCGTGAAGAGAGGAGATTTGGCTCTCATGGCTATGAGGGAGTATGGGATGGGACGAGTGGTGGTCATTGGAGACAGCTTGGATATGAGATACTCCAACAACAAGAAATTCATATCAGATTTAATTTCAAATCTTGCATCCCCAAAGCTTGAGAGTTCTTCCCTTTACTTCAAGCTCATGGAATTTCAGAAGGAACTTGAGCTTCAACCCTCAAGTCTCGATGCCACCATAATGCTCGAGAGAGCTTGGAGTTCCTACTTCAAGGAGGATAGCTTTAAGACAGAGAAATACTTAAAAGAGGGAAAATCTTATTTTGAAAATCCTTCCCCTCCAAACCTCAAAAACAGATATGGTATCTCCATCTTTTTAATCAAGGTTTTGCTCATTTTCAGCCTCTTTGCAATTGGGACCTTTAAGCTACGAGAAATCGATTTCTATATCAAGGCAGGATTCTTTCTCATTTTGCTTCTCACCTTCTATCTATCAACCCAACCTCAAGGCTTGAACTACGAGAGAGTGTACAACCCTTCAAGGTTAGTTTTACAAGAGAGTGTTCCTGTAGAACTCATAGGAGGTTATATGATGGGATTTGAATTTATAGATGAGAATGAGAGAGTTAGATTTGTGGAGGAGTTTGTGAGGAGTAGGGTTTCCTCAGAACCAGAAAGGGTCGAGTTCTACACCACCCCTCTTGAAACTTTAAGAAGAATGGGGGAGGACTGTGATGGTCAGGCTTTTCTCGCAGCCTCTTTACTCGAAAATCTTGGGTACAAGACAGAGCTTGTCTTTGGGATAGGACACGTCTGGGTAGAGACTGAGGGTGAAAGAATTCTAAACCCCCTGAACACTTATCACTTGAGGGTTTCAAAGGAGGGTATAGAAGAAATAGATTATCTTGAGCTAACCTATGCCCTTTTCAATCACTCCCTCAAAATCCCAATTCTTTTTCTCATGTGCTTTTCCATTCTTTTAAGCTATCACAAAAGGAAAATGATTCAAAAGGAAGTAGAGGATACCTTCATCATGGTGTTTCTGTTCTTTCTGGTTTTTTACTTTACCTTGGAGCTTTCCTACTACATGCATCTTCTGGTTTTTCCAGCCCTCTTTATCTACATTTTTTGGTTGAGACTTTCAAGCGTTTCTCAGAGTTTGGAGGAGGGAATAAGAAGAGGGATAAAGTTGAGGGCTTTCATCATCTCTCTCATCATTGGAATTCTTGCGTTTACGGTACCATACACCTTCTATTTCACATGGATTTTCTCAGATTTTCTCTTGAAGAGTGAGACTTTTGGAGAGATGCTTTACCTGAGTATTTTGATCTTGGTTTTTCTTCTACTCTATATAGGTTTTACAAGGACTCTCATGGAGGAGAGAGAGATGGTGGAGTTTGCTTACCTAAGATCAATTAAGGGAAAAGTCTTAAAGGAGATTGAGGATAGGGTCCATTATGTCAGATAAAGATGAGTTGGAGTTCAAGGACTATGTGGCATTCGTCATAGCCTTGCTTCAAACTACTCTTCTACCATTTCTTCTCTTAATTCTCGTTCTCTTTTTAATAGTGCTTCTCATAAACCTCATACCCTAGATGATCTGGTACTTGGGATTTTTTGGGATTTCAAATTTCAAAGGTTCTTGAGGGTCGTTTATGGTGATATATACAGTGAGAACTTCTCCAGTGTTGTCTATCACAAGCTTGAATTCCTTTCTCAAATTCTCCTCTATGTTAAGAAGCGCTCTGAATCTTCGCTTGTTGAGATTTAGAGAGTTCAAGTTTATTTTCACACTCTCCTTCGATTTGTTTTTCTCTCTTAAAAGAATTTTAATGAGTTCGGCATCTGTTTTGTTGAGGTAGAACTCTATTTTCTCCCTATTTCTAATCTTTTTTTCATACATCTCTATTATCTCTTGATCTGAGAAGTTCAAAAAGACTCTCTCTACACCCTTCAGGCTCTGTGGATCTTTGAGGTTTCTCACATAGGATTCCGAGTACTCAAAGTTGGCTCCTAGGTAATAGTTTCCAGAAAAGATTAGAGAAAGGGTGAGGAGGATACTTATGAGAATTGGAGCTTTTCTTTCTTTCTGAGTTGAAAGGAGGGAATTTATTCTGTTTCTCAAATTCTTTGAGCCTTTAAAGGAGAGAACTCCGTGTTCTCTCTCCAGAGTGTGAAACTTCAAGAGTAGAGAGAGGAACTTTCTCTTTTCCATCTCAGAGAATATTGCAGATTTGTCTGCAACGTACTCTCTGTACTCCATAAGTCTCTTGTAGAGAAAGTAGGATAAAGGGTTGTAGAAGAAGAAGATGGAGATTGAGAGTAAAAGAGGTTTAAGTAAGGTGTCTCTGTTTCTGATGTGATAGAGCTCGTGTCTCAAAACCAACTTGAGCTCTCCTTTGTCCAACTTTTCTAAGAGCTCCCTACTCAAGGCAAGAATTGGAGGATAGGAAAAAACAAAGGCGTTAGGTTCTCCCTCAAAGCTCACAACTTCTGAAACCTCAACCCCAATCTCCCTTTCCAATTCATCTATAAGCTTTAAGACCTTTGGGTTTTCAAGTTCTCTTGCACCGATCTTATACTTAATTAGTCTTTTGGAGGCGAGAAGAACTATTGAGAAAAAGCTTAAAGTGAGGATTGCAGAAACCGCAGAGAGTATCGCAAAGTCAGAGTAACGGGTGGCAAAAAAAACTGAGCTTGCCTTAATAGTGTAGATAGAGTCGATGCTGTCAAAGAGAACACTCTCAGAATTTTCAAGGATGATGTTGAGCTCTCTGACCTTGAGAGGAACTAAAATGAAGAGGGAAAAGCAGGTTAGAAGAGAGATCATGTAGATTTTAAACTTGGTGGATGGATTTGAAATTCGAAATAGCTTGATTACAATCTCGTTTAAAACATAGATGAGCAAAACGAGAGCCAAGGCAAAGGCTAAATTCTCAATCTCCTCTCTCATTCAATTCCTCCATTCTCCTCTTGAGCATCTCGATCTCCTCCTCACTCAAATTTAGATTCTCAGAGAAGTATTGAATGGTAACCTCTCCAAATCTTGAGAGAAGATCGTCCAAGGTCTTTCTTATGACAAAGTTCTGAAACTTTCTCTTAGTTTTAGTAGGGGTGTAGATGTACCTCATACCTCCTCTCCCCTTGATAGCTTTCCTCTTTAAAAGATTCTTCTCGCAAAGTCTTGTCAGAGTGGTGTTTATGGTGGTATAGGCTAATTTTTTTTCCCTGTTGAGTTCCTTGTAAATCTCTCTCGCATCGACCTTTCTCTTTCTCCAAACTATCTCCATTATCTTGTTTTCCAATGGACCGAGTTCCATCTATAAGATGGAGTATATGGAGTTTATAAAGATTTGCCCAACGACATTTGTCTTTGCCACATAAGAGATGAACCGAAAACTTTATAAAGTAGAGTTATTATAGGTTGTAGTAGCTACCTAAAGTTTTTTAAATGAGAAAACATAGGTAGCTAAAAATAGAAAGGAGGTAAGAAGAATGAAATCTAGGAAATTTGGAGTACTGGTGAGTTTGCTATTTGTTTCAATGTTGACTCTGGCTTTCTTTGGAAGAAATGTATCTGTTGTTGCACAAGAACCTCCAGAATTTACCCAAGTGCCTTTCACAGAGGACTACTCTACATATCCCAAATTCTTCAAGATCACTTTGATAGCCCCGTTGGGTAACAAGGTGAGAGAGCAGTATGCAGCAATCATGGCTGAAGAGCTCAAGAAGATTGGAATAGAGACCGAACTTGTTATGATGGACTTCTCTGATTTGATTGGCAGGGAGTTTGACAACGTGGAGGGAAAGACCTACGATGAGGGTGGATTTGACATCGGATTCTTTGGCTGGGGTGTGGGTATTGATCCAGACCCAGAGTACATTTTCTCCTCGAAGTACCTCATTCCAGAAGGATATTCCATCACCTGGTGGATTAACCCCAAGGCTGACGAGCTTTTGGTGAAGGCAAGATTAGAGCTTGACCAAGCAAAGAGAAAGCAGTTTTTGGATGAGTGGCAGGAGATAATCTATGATGAACAACCCTACTCTGTGATTTACTCTCTAAAGCAGGTTTATGCCTATGATTCTAACCTGGGCGGCTTTAACGGTGACCACTGGTCCATCGTTGGGGATGCAAGACCCTGGGTGCCTGCAGATGGAGATACCATCGTATATGCTCAAAACGACGACATAGAGACTACCAACGTCTATCTGTATGGTTCTCTTTACACCATTCAAGCCATTGGACAGGTCTTTGAGGGTCTGTTTACAAGGGATGAGAATCTTAGCTTGGTGCCGTTTCTTGCCGAATCAGCAACTCCAGGACCTACAAAGGAGTTCGAGATTGAGGATGTTGCTACACCCCTTGAATTTCCGGAGTACTTTGACATAAAGCTTAGAGAAGGTATCAAGTTCCACAATGGAGTTGAGATGACTGCGGACGATCTGATATTCTCCTACGATGCACTGCTCTCAGATGATCTGGCGCTGCCCCAGACTGGACAGTTACCAGATATGATCGAGAAGTACGAGAAGGTAGGCAAGTACACTGTGAGAGTTTACGTCAAGCAACCCCACGCCAACTGGCTTGGACAGATCAGTGTTGCAGTTCTGCCAAAGAGTGTTTATGGAGAGTTACCACTTACAGGTGAGGGTTCAGCCCAAGCTTGGATAGAGGCACCTCACAGCACTGGAGACCCAACAAAAGTGATCGGAACAGGACCCTTCAAGTTCGTTGAATGGGTGAAGGACGAGTTCGTCAAGCTTGAGAGAAACGAGGACTACTGGGGAGGAATTGCGACCTGGGGCACAACTCCTGGGAAAGCTGGAGCGAAGTACTTGATCATCAAGCCAATAACTGAGGCTTCAGTTGCCCAAGTGGCTCTCGAGAACAACGAGGTTGACATCCTCGATGCCCAGTACAGTCTCAACGAGTTCTTTGACGATCTCAACGCAAAGCCCAACATCACCGCTGTTACTGCAGAGAACTTTGGATACCAGCACATGCACTACAACGTGAGAAATCCCTACCTTGCCAACAAGTACGTAAGACAGGCTTGCTCCTACATGATACCAAGACAACAAATAGTGGATGAGCTTTTAGGAGGTCTCTCAGTTCCAATTGCAAACCCAATTGCAGTGCCTTCCTGGGCTTACAACGACAACCTACAACCTTATCCATACGACCCAGTAAAGGCTAGGGAAACCATGGCAAAAGCTGGGTACAGCTACTGGGTGAGAACAGAGAAAGCAGAGGCACCAGCCTTCAGCATAATCGCAGTACTCTTTGGACTTGGTTTGGTTTTGAGAAAGAAAAAAGACAACTAAATTTCTTTATTTTTTAATTTTTAAAATTTTTTTTAAGGTATTCAAGGTAAATTAAAGAAAAACAATGGAGGTTAAAAATGGGCGTGAGAGATTATGCCATAAAAAGAGTCATACAGATGATTCCCATACTAATTGGAATATCTATTCTTATTTTTGGAATAATGTATGCTGTTCCAGGCGATCCAATAACCCAGAGATTTTCTCTCAACCCAAATCTCCCACCTTCTGAAGTAGAGAGAATGAGGCACAATCTTGGACTCGACAAACCATGGTACATTCAGTATGGTTATTGGCTAAACAATGTTTTACACTTAGATTTTGGTAACTCCTACATAAGTGGAGAGCCTGTCACCAAGGAAATAAAGTTAAGGTTCTGGAACACCATGATAATGCAAGCTGTGGCTTACGCTATTTCCCTCATAATTGCAATCCCAATTGGTGTTTTATCTGCAGTTAAGCAATACTCCAAACTCGATAACATAGCCATGACTGGAGCCCTGATGGGAGTTTCTATGCCCATATTCTGGTTTGCGCTTATGGCGATATTTCTTTTTTCTCTGCATCTCGGCTGGTTTCCCTCTCAGGGAGCTCATGGAGTGGCTTTTTTGGGTAAAGACATTCCAAGAGACACAGCTTACTACATAGATTACATAAAGCATCTCGTTCTGCCAGTTATTGCACTGGCTGTCACCTTTGTGGGCTTCATGACTCGGCTTGTGAGATCCAACATGCTTGAGGTTTTAAGACAGGACTACATAATGACTGCACGCTCCAAAGGACTGAAAGAGCGAGTTGTGATATATAAGCACGCTTTGAGAAATGGTCTCCTGCCTGTGGTAACTGTAGTTGGCTTAAACATTGCTCTTTTGATTGGAGGAGCACCAATAACAGAGACTGTTTTCTCATGGCCTGGAATGGGAAAGTTCTATGTCTCTGCTCTTGGGCTTAGAGACTATCCAGTTTGCATGGGGATTCTGATGATGTTTGCAGTTCTCATCGTCGTTGCCAACTTCATAGTCGACATTTCATACACTGTTTTGGATCCGAGGGTGAAGTACTGAAAGGGTGATAGAATGGCTATAGATGTTACCAAGGATGAAACTGAGATCGTTGTTAAAAGAAGAAGAATGGGACAGATGATGACTGTCCTGAGAAGATTAAAGAGAAATAGGATGGCAATACTCGGTTCAGCCATAGTTTTGGTGGTGGTTTTCACAGCCATATTTGCACCTCAGCTTTCTCCCTACAATCCCAAAGAGATAGTTCTATTTGAGCGCTACGACCCTCCAAGCTCCAAGCACTTGTTGGGCACGGACGAGCTTGGAAGAGACGTTCTATCGAGATTGATATGGGGTGCAAGGATTTCCATGGTTGTGGGCATTGTGGCAGTTTTGATAGCAAGCACAACTGGTACTTTCTTGGGCTGCATCTCTGCCTACTCTGGAGGAAAGGTGGATGACATAATCCAAAGATTCGTTGATATATTCTTGAGCTTGCCCTTCCTCTTTGTGATTCTCCTTGCTTTGCAGATCTATCCCCAAGGTGGGATATGGATGATCGCCTTTGTGATAGGAATCTTTTCATGGACAGGTTACTGCAGAATAGTGAGAAGCCAGATTCTCTCTCTAAAAGAGTCAGACTATGCAGAGGCTGCAAGAGCTCTTGGGGCAAATGATCTGAGAATAATCTTCAGGCACCTCCTCCCCAATGCCATGAATTCTATTCTCGTTGTGGCAACCTTTGGAATAGCTGGAGCCATACTAACAGAGGCTGGAATCTCTTTTCTTGGCTTTGGTGATCCAACGCAACCCTCCTGGGGACAGATGCTCACCCGTGGAAGGGATGCTCTCAGATATGCATGGTGGGCTGCCACTTTCCCAGGACTTGCAATCTTCTTCACAGTTCTTGGTTTCAACTTCTTTGGAGATGGCTTGCGGGATGCTTTAGATCCAAGACTGAAACAGTAATGGTGGTTCATTGGTAAATTTGATAGAGATTCGAGGACTTAAGACCTACTTTTACACAGAGGATGGGGTTGTAAAAGCCATAGACGGAATAGATTTGAATATCAAAGAAGGAGAGACTCTCGGCCTAGTAGGAGAATCAGGTTCAGGGAAGTCTGTCACTGCCCTGTCGATCTTGAGGCTGGTTCCAAATCCTCCAGGTTTAATAGTTGAGGGAGAGATTTCCTTTAAAGGAGAGAACCTTTTGGAAATGACAGAAAAAGAGATGAGGGAAATAAGAGGAAACAAGATCTCTATGATATTTCAAGACCCCATGACATCCCTCAATCCTGTCTTTACGGTTGGGGACCAGATTGCAGAAGCCATAATCTTGCACCAAAACTTGAGTAAGAGAGATGCTCTCAAGAAAGCTGTAGAGATGATGGAGCTCATGGGAATTCCACAGGCAGAGTCCAGATCAAAGGACTATCCCCACCAGTTCTCTGGGGGAATGAGGCAGAGAGTGATGACTGCCTTGGCACTTTCATGCAACCCTAATTTACTCATTGCAGATGAGCCTACCACAGCCTTGGATGTCACAATCCAGGCTCAGGTTTTAGAGTTAATGAATGAAATTAAAAAGGAGTTCAACACTGCAATTCTATACATCACCCATGATCTTGGGTTGATAGCAGAAACCTGCGATGACGTGGCCGTGATGTATGCTGGAAGAATAGCAGAGTATGGAGATGTTGAGAGCATATTCCTCAACCAGAAAAATCCTTATACCAAAGCTCTCTTGGAATCAATTCCAAGATTGGACCAGGAGAGAGCAAGGTTGAGAGTCATAAGAGGAAATGTTCCAAACCTAATATTTCCTCCTTCTGGGTGCAGATTTCACCCTCGGTGTGATTATGCAACAGAGATTTGTGAAAAAGAGATTCCAGTTTTGAGAAGCATGGGAGATAGCCATCTCTCAGCATGTCATCATGCGGAGTTGTTGGAATGAGCTTTCTCGTAGAAGTCAGGAACTTGAAGAAATACTTTCCAGTAGAGGCAGGAATAATATTCAAGAAGACTGTTGGGCACGTAAGGGCAGTGGATGGCGTGAGCTTTGGGATAAAAGAGGGAGAGACCTTGGGATTGGTGGGGGAGAGTGGGTGTGGAAAGACCACTGTTGCAAGAACCATGCTTAGGCTCACAGAACCTACCTCAGGAGAGATTTACTACGGTGGAAAAAATATTCTCGACCTCAAGAAGAGAGAGCTCAACGAGCTTCGAGAGAACATCCAGTACATCTTCCAGGATCCTTACTCCTCTCTAAATCCGAGAATGACGGTTTATGATATCATAGGAGAGCCTTTCGACATTCACAAGGTTGCAGATAAAGAGGAAAAGTTTCAAAAAATTCAAGAGTTAATGGACAAGGTGGGGCTTGCACCTTTTCACATATACAGATACCCACACGAGTTCTCTGGGGGACAGAGACAGAGAATAGGAATTGCAAGAGCTCTTGCACTCAATCCAAAGTTGGTAATTGCAGATGAGCCTACATCAGCACTGGATGTCTCTGTACGCTCTCAGATTCTAAATTTGATGAATGACCTTCAGAAAGAATTCAAGCTCACCTATCTCTTCATTTCCCATGACCTCTCTATGATAAAGCACATCTCAGACAGAGTGGCTGTAATGTATGTTGGAAAGCTGGTGGAGCTTGCAGATGTTGATACCCTCTTCGAGGCTCCAAAGCATCCTTACACAGAGGCTCTGGTTTCTGCAATTCCAATCCCAAACCCTAAAATCAAGAAGAGGAGAATCATCTTGAGGGGAGATGTTCCAAATCCTATAAACCCACCTTCAGGCTGTAGATTTCATCCAAGATGCCATTATGCCAAGGAAATCTGTTCAAAGGAAGAACCTGAGTTCAAAGACAATGGAGATGAGCACTTCTACGCTTGCTACTTTCCAAGGTGATTATTTGAGAAAGGTAAACAAGAGAATTTTGTTGCTCATCTTTGGAATCTTTGTTCTCACTGTTTTTTTGTATGATGTGTACGATAGTAAAAGGAGAGAAACTATTATTTCAAGATACTTCGTTACAGAAAACAAGTTTGAAAGCCCCTCAAACATCACGCAAGGGATTTGCTTTGATGGAGAAAATCTTTGGCTTGCAAACTCTGACACAAAGCTCATATACAAGATTTCTCCCCAAACGTTTGAAGTTCTTGAGAGCTTCAAAACGCCTGCTGTAAAGCCTGCAGGCCTTGCCTGGGATGGAGAGCATCTTTGGAATGCAGACTTCATTGGAGGAAAGCTCTTCATGCTCTCTTTAAAGGGTGAGGTACTCTTAGAGCTGAAAACCCCTCTATCCACTCCATGGGGGCTTGCCTGGGATGGTGAGAACCTCTGGGTCTCAGATGTCTATGGAACAGAGGGATTTCCAGACATCTACGCAAAACCTGCTGGCATAATCTACACAATAGATACAGAAACTGGGGAGATGAAGAAGAGATTCAGGGCTCCGAGAGAGCACCCTAAGGGAATGGACTGGGATGGAGAGTATTTAATAATTTCAGACTTCTCTGGAGGAATAATCTATAGCTTTGATACCACAAATGGCGAGATGGTGGATTGGTTCCAGGCTCCAACTGCATACCCTCTTGGAGTGGCTCTCCAGGAAAACTTCATCTGGGTCTCTGACTTTGCAAAGAGGGTTATATTTAAAGTCAATCTCTCAAAGCCTGCAAGGTACAGAGACATATTTGGTGAGAGGGAGAACTTTGTTCCAAGTTGGTTTTGGGTGATTCTTGCCTTCGCTCTTTTACCAATATTTGTAGAGGAGTACATGAAGAGCAGGCTTCCCAAAAAAATAAGAAATCTACGTGAGGTGAGAAATGAGAGACTTTGAATTTGATGATTTTGAGAAAAAAAAAGACGAGATAAAACCTGACTGGAAGGACTACATAGCCATTACCATAGCAACTTTAGAGACCATTTTTTTTCCCTTCATAATTTTAATAGTAGTGATGATTCTACTGGGGCTTTTGGTTCTCTTACTTTTTTAGGGTGATGGATTGAAGAAGATAAACAAGCTCATCATTTTGTTCATTCTGGCTTTTTTCACTTTTTCCATCCTCCTTTACAGAGATTATAAATTAAAACTTGTAAAGAGAGAGGTCTCAAACTACTTTGAAACTGTTCAAGAGTTCAGAGACCCCTCAACCGTCTATAAAGGATTGGTGTTTGTTGAGGGAAAGCTATATCTTGCAGACTCAAGGAAAAAACTAATTAAGGTAATGGACCCCCAAACGTTTGAAGTTCTTGAGAGCTTCAAAACGCCTGCTGTAAAGCCTGCAGGCCTTGCCTGGGATGGAGAGCATCTTTGGAATGCAGACTTCATTGGAGGAAAGCTCTTCATGCTCTCTTTAAAGGGTGAGGTACTCTTAGAGCTGAAAACCCCTCTATCCACTCCATGGGGGCTTGCCTGGGATGGTGAGAACCTCTGGGTCTCAGATGTCTATGGAACAGAGGGATTTCCAGACATCTACGCAAAACCTGCTGGCATAATCTACACAATAGATACAGAAACTGGGGAGATGAAGAAGAGATTCAGGGCTCCGAGAGAGCACCCTAAGGGAATGGACTGGGATGGAGAGTATTTAATAATTTCAGACTTCTCTGGAGGAATAATCTATAGCTTTGATACCACAAATGGCGAGATGGTGGATTGGTTCCAGGCTCCAACTGCATACCCTCTTGGAGTGGCTCTCCAGGAAAACTTCATCTGGGTCTCTGACTTTGCAAAGAGAAAGTTGATAACTGTGGATACATCAGATCCTGCAGAGTTGGAAGACATAGTTGAGATTAAGGAGTTCATCCCCTCCTTTTTCTGGGTGATTCTTTTCTTTCTTCTCCTTCCAGTTCTACTTGAGGAGTACATGAAGAAAAGAGAGGAGAAAGTAGTCTTGGTGGATACCCTTGAATCGATCTTGAGACATCTCTATGAGAACAAGATTCTTTACTTTCTCCTAAAAACCTTTCTAGTTACAACCTTTCTCTATAAAATCTCAGATTACTACATCTTTCGAAGAATCACCACCATCATCCTCTATAAGCTCTTAGACTTTTTGGGATACTCTGTGAGGGTGGAGTTCTTAGGCGATTTTTCCCTTGTCGATGATTACCTACTCTCCAAAAACTCTGCAGCCCTCCCAATTCTTTTTCTCTTCTTTGGGATGTGTATAGCATCTAAGACAACCTTTTCAAAGAGGCTCAAAGCTATTTTCAAGGTGTTTTTCGTCGTTTTTTCCTCAAATCTCGTAAGGCTGTCTTTGCTTCTCTATGGAACAAACCTTGGATTTTCCATGTTTTGGGCTCACGACCTTCCATATTACTTATTTTTTATTGCAGAGAGTTACATCCTCTTAAAATTCCTCTCCCCAGAGATTCCAGAGTTTGAGGAAGAGTTGAATCTCTCTCTCAAAAACTTTAAAAGGGAGCTTGAGGAGAGATTCCACAGAGGTGGTTCACTTGAGTGATGCAGTAGAAAAGAAGTTTGGTCTCAACAGAAGTCTTGTCTTTCTATCTATTACAGTTGGAGTTTTTCTCTTCATCTATTTTATATCCAATTACTTCTGGTTCAGAAAACAGACTGCAATCCATGCGGTAGGACTTTTGAACCTTCTTGGTCAGAACAAGTCTGTGTCAGTTTTGGATGAAAAGGTTTGGATTATCTTAAATCCTGCCATAGAGAGCATAAGAAAAGCTGCCCAAACTCAGAGCTCCACAATTGGAACCTATGAGATAACAGTGAACTGCACCATAGTTCCCATATTTGGACTCTTTCTCGGATTGGTTCTTGCAACAGAAGCCAAACTCTCAGATAAACTCAAATCTCTGATAATTCTCGCTCTCCTCTTATACTTCCTAAACACTTTAAGGCTTACTCTTGTTATATTCTTTTTCGAGAAAGGATTGGCTTGGAAGTATGCCCACGATCTCACCTACAACCTTGGAGGAGTTCTCATTGGTGTTATCGGATTCTATGCCATCTCTGATCTGGTTCCAAATCTCAGGAGAGACATTCTTAAACTCGTTGAGGATGTTAGAGAGAAGAGACTCTTTTCATCCTAACTCTAAATCTTTGATTTTTACAACATCACTTTCAAACAAAGCCCAATTTGAGAAAAAAACGAAGTTGAGGAGGAAAAATAACGATGATAAAGATTCTTTTCATGTTTCACCTATTGATTTGGGATATATGTGGGATTTTTAAACCAAAAAGTTAATATAATCCTAAACCGAATTCAAAAAAATAAGGTGCTAAAATGGAGAACGAAATGATTTGGCTTACAAGGATAATTCTTGCATGGGTGATATTGTTACTTTCAATTCCAACTATTTTCATGTTGAAGAAAAAACTTAAGAGATACTTCAGTTTGGAAATTGTGGTGATTGGATTGGGAATACCCTTGATCTTATCTTTTATTTTAATACCAGAAGAATTCATAGAATTTTTTCCAAAAAATTATCTCATAGGAATTTTGATCATAGCTTTGATACTCATAAGTTTCAATTACTACTTGAAGATAGGATCGATAAAAAGGATGAATGAAAAAGAATTTAGAAAGTATAAAAAGAGAGAAAGCTTTATCAAAAAAAAAGCATGGATTATTGTCATT
>JBHIDS010000001.1:0-36429 GCA_046760205.1 Candidatus Methanofastidiosia archaeon | reverse complement strand
GATTGCAGTGGACGGAGGTGTGCACGTGGTGTGGGAAGGTTATGATGGAAGCGATGATGAGATTTACTACTGGGATGGGACGACTGTCTCAAAGATTTCCACCCACGCAGACAACGTAAACAATAGCGACTATAACCCCCAGATTGCAGTGGACGGAGGTGTGCACGTGGTGTGGGAAGGTTATGATGGAAGCGATTGGGAGATTTACTACACATCAGAGCGACCAGAGAGAAGAAGGGTGAACATAAACAATACCATAAAACCTTTGGCTTCCAATAGATTGAGTAGGGCAAGTGATCTTCTCGAAAAGACTCAATCAATATGTAGTGGATTAAAGGAAAAGGAAGATCCGAAGTTCGATGAGTGCTGTTCAGGCACACTCGATGAAGCAATCTCACTTCTGGAGATGGCAGAGAAATTCTATATGAGTGGGAATTTCATAGCTGCAAATAACTATGCAATGAAAGCCATTCAGATTTTAAACGAGATCCTTGAGTGTTGTGAAGGATAAATATTTTTCTTCTCTCTTTTTCAATTATTCATCGCACTGATTTTAAGGAATTAAATTCATTTCAATCCTCTCTCACACGATACGAGAATACCAAAGCCACAAAGCCAAAGATTATTAGAATCTGATAGATTTCTGGGATTGCGAAGGTTTTTGACATGAATCCTCCAAAAAATGGAACGACAAAACTTCCGAACATTCCGAAAGAATTCAAGAGTCCTAAACCTCTCCCTCTTTCATGATTCTTGGTCACGTCTGACACTATTCCATTCGTCGAGGGATAGAAGAAGGCAAATAGAGGTACTGCGAACAGAATTGTGAGAATCATTACACTGCTGATTTTTCCCATCGAGAACCAGAGAACAGAGTAGGAGATCGTGGTCAGAATGATTATTTTCTTCTTCTCACTCATCTTTTTCTTCTCATCTACAAAAAAGAATATCAAAGCAAAAATCAAATAAATAAAGCCACACGAGTAAAAGAACACGTCCACACCCAAAGAATACAAGAATCCTCCGATGGCTGCTCCAAGCATCCATCCACCTGAAGCGAATGTGTTGTATTCTCCCAAAAGTCTTCCCTTTGATTTATCATCTTTTTCTGTCACGAGAGTCGGAACCAGTATGTAAGTGGAGAAGAAGATCGATTGAATAGACCTTGCAGCTATCAAGGCAGTTGGAGAAAGTCTTGAGAACGAAAAGAACATCAATGCCCCAAGAATTCCAGAATAGCTCAAAACTCTCTTCCTCTCCCCAATTCTATCTGTAAGGACTCCCCAAAAAAAGCTAGGCAACACTATAATGAGGGAAGGAACAGCATTAATCATCTAGCTCATGAAAATACTTCTTCCAGCATTCATTATATGGATGGGTAACATTGGGTACGTCATCCCATTTATGGTTGCCAACAGCAAGCCACTGAAAAGCAAAAGCCTGTATCTTTTCACAACCAAGATTCCAATCTCTGTTTATAATCTTTTAGTAATCTTTGGAATTTATTTATTTAATATTAAATTATATGTACTGAATCTCAGGACAAAAACCTTAAATAGAATTTCTCAATAACCTACAAGATGATCTCCTCTCCCTATGAGCTCTTGAAGGCCTTTCTCTTTTGTCTTTTCATTGGAATTCTGGCTTTAAGAACCAAAGTGATAAGTACATATGGGATTTTCTAAGTGAGAGGGTTTTGAAAGCTTATACTGGTTTTGGAACCAAATAATTAAGTTTTCAATGACTTTTGGTTGGAATTGTGCAACACAGCCTTCCAACCGCAAACCTTTTAAATGTTCAAGATGTTTTATGTTGTATCTGGGCGAGCATCTTGCGAGAATAGTCCAGAGGTGATTTTGTGAGAAAACTGAAAAAAACCAATCCTAATTTGGTAAAACTCATAGAAGATTTGATGAACTTTGGATACAAAAACAAGAGCATGATCTGGGTTTACATAGCAAAAAGACTTGCAAAGCCTTCAAGGAGAATGCCTGAGGTAAACATCTCAAAGCTCAACAGGTTTACCAAGGAAGGTGAAATCGTTCTCATTCCAGGTAAGGTCTTGGGTAGTGGGAATTTGGATCACTCCCTTACCGTCTCTGCCTTCAAGTTCTCGAAAAATGCCGAGAAAAAGATTAAAGAGAAAGGCAAGATAGTTGAGATTCCAGAGTTGATGAAGAAGAACCCAAAGGGCACTCATGTCAAAGTAATGGTGTGAAAAATGATAGTAAACGCTCAAGATTTGATTCTGGGAAGGCTTGCAAGCTACGTTGCAAAAAGGCTTTTGGAGGGTGAGGAAGTGGTTGTGGTGAATGCAGAGCTTGCGGTGATCACTGGGAGAAAAGAATTCATAGTTTCCAAGTACAAGAAGAGAATCGAGAGAAGAACCCTCTCAAATCCAAAAAAAGGACCAAAGTTTCCAAAAACTCCTGATGGAATCGTCAAGAGGGCAATAAGAGGGATGCTTCCATACAAAAAGCCAAAGGGAAGGAAAGCCTTCAAAAAACTCAAGGTCTTCTCCGATGTGCCCTCTCAGTACGAGAAGTTCGATGAGATAGAGATTGAGAGCATAAAGGGAAAGACCTCGAGATTCCTTAGAATCGCAAAGCTCTCAGAGGCTCTGGGATACAGGGTGATGGAGTGAAGATAGTACAATCCTCAGGAAAGAGAAAGAGAGCCATTGCAAGGGCTGTTGTTAGAGAGGGTAAGGGAAGAGTGAGGATAAACAAAAAACCTCTTCCAATCTGGGAACCTGAGATGGCAAGACTTCGAATTTCTGAACCTGTAAGGCTTGCAGGAGAGATCGTAAATGGCATCGATATCAACATCTCGGTGAAGGGCGGAGGAGTAATGGGACAGGCTGACGCTTGTAGAATGGCGATAGCGAGGGGCATAATAGAATTCACCAAAGACTCAGATTTGAGAGACCTATATATGGAGTATGACAGGACTATGCTCAAGGGAGATTCTAGAAGAACAGAGCCCCACAAGCCCAATGCCTCATCCAAAGGCCCGAGAGCAAAGAAGCAGAAGTCTTATAGGTGAGAAGATGATAATTCCAATAAGATGTTTCACATGCGGAAAACCTATTGGACATCTTTATGAAGAGTACAAGGAGAGAAGAAGAAAGGGAGTGAAAGAAAAAGAGATTCTTGACTCTCTTGGACTTGAGAGATACTGCTGCAGAAGAATGCTTCTAACCCATGTGGACTTGTTGGACGAAGTGCTTGCCTATGAAGTCTAAAAAACGACGGGGCCGTAGGGTAGCTTGGTCCATCCTCTCAGCTTGGGGTGCTGGATACTCGAGTTCAAATCTCGGCGGCCCCATAATTCTTTTCTTTCCTCATGAAAACCAGAAAAGAAAGAAAACACTCGATAAATCAAAGAAGGTGTATGAATGAACGATGAACTTTTGATCTCCTTGGATAAGTACTTGGCATCTGGAATCCATATTGGAACCCAGCAGAAAACCAGAGATATGGAGAGATACATCTACAGAGTGAGACAAGACGGGTTGTACATCTTAGATGTAAAAACAACTGACGATAGAATCTCAGACGCTGGAAAGCTCCTCTCAAAGTATCCTCCAGAAAAGATAATGATAGTCTCGTCGAGACAGTACGGTTTCACTCCTATTGAGACCTTTGCAAAACTTACTGGAGCGGTGGCTGTTGCTGGAAGGTTCATCCCTGGAACTCTGACAAACTCTCGTTGCGAAACCTTTTCAGAACCTGAGATAATCATACTAACCGATCCAAGGGCTGATCGACAGGCACTGGCAGAAGCCACTTCCATAGGAATTCCAGTCATCGCTTTGTGTGACTCTGAAAACGTATTGAAGAACCTGGATCTGGTGATTCCCACCAACAACAAAGGAAAGAAAGCTCTCTCCCTTATCTACTATCTTTTGGCAAGAGAGATGTTGAGAGCGAAAGGTGTCCTAAAGGAAGAAGATGATTTAGGGATCGGTACAGAGGACTTTGAGTCAAAGCTCGCATAGTTATTCTTCTTCCTCAATCCTCTTTTTGAACTTGTTTAGGATTGTGAACTTTGCCTGATCATAGATTATCTTTGAGAGCTCGTTCACCTCATCCTCCGTGAGGTTCTTAACCGAAAGCGAGTGTCTTCTCTCAAGGTACTTTCCCTTCTTCACCAGATAGATTTCCAACTCCATTTCATCACTCCATCATTTCTTTTTTCTAGAGAATTTGAAATTAGGTTAATAAGCTTTTGGAGAAAACTCGGAAAGTTCAAACTTCATTAACATTTATATATAAATACCTATTCTAAAGATTTGTGATCAACCCAAAGTACGTTTTGTTCCTTGGAATTCTTGCAGTCTCCTTCGCATCGATTTTGATAAGATTGAGCGATGCTCCTCCTCTTGTTATCGCCACCTTTAGGTTAGGTCTTGCAGGATTTTTGATGCTTGGTTTTACAGTTTTTAAGGGCGAGGTAAGAGAACTCAAAGTTAAAAGAAGGGATTTAAAAGCCTTGATTCTTGCAGGATTCTTTCTTGCAATCCACTTCTCATCTTGGATAACCTCTTTAAGTTACACGAGTATCGCCTCATCTGTTTTAATAACAGACTCCTCCCCCATCTTTGTGGTCGTACTATCCTATCTCGTTTTGAGAGAGAGAATCTCAAGGGTTGCAATCTTTGGAATATTAATTTCTATTCTTGGTGGAGGTTTCATAGCCTTGAGTGATTCAAACCTTTCTGGAAATTTATATGGAGACTTTCTTGCCCTCGTTGGAGCCTTGAGCCTTGCTTTCTACATAGTTGTGGCAAGAAACCTACGAGGAAGGATGAAATTGCTTCCCTTCGTTTCTATGGTCTACCTTGCAGGCTTTGCCTTTTTACTTACCTTTTCTCTCATAATGAGAGAAAAGCTCTCAGGCTATCCTTTCAGGGAGTACCTCCTTTTCTTTCTCCTAGCTCTCGGACCCTCTTGCATTGGACACACCTCTTACAACTATTGTTTGAAATACTTGAAGGCAGCTGTGGTCTCAGTCTCGATTCTTGGAGAACCTGTTGGAGCAACCCTTCTTGCAATCCTCATCTTCTATGAGATCCCAACCTCAATGATTGTTTTAGGAGGAATCTTTGTGATTTTTGGAATCCTTCTTGTGGTAGGAGAGGCAAAAGCTTAAGTATCCTAAAACTCAATAGAGATGATGATCAAAACCTTGAGATCCCGAAGAGAGACAGATCACTACGCAAGAGAGCTCCTCTTTGAACTCTTGAGCCTTGGATATGAGGTTTCTCTGAGGCTTTTTAGGGGAGAGTTTCAGCTGAAAGTGAACAAGGGAATCTTTTCAAGCTGTAAAATCAAAATCTCAAGACCTCAAGATTCTGTCGTCATAAAAACAGAGGTATCCCACTCCCAAGTTTTAATGTTTGGAATTTTTGTGATCCTCATCTTGGGCTTTGTTTCTTACTTCACCCTCTTTGGTCCAGCCTTTGCCTTTGTATCTGCCATTGGACTTTACATATTCTCCTTTTTCAATGGAAAAAACCTTGAGAGAGAGATTTTGAGGATCGTCAGTTTGTTGGAGTGAACTTTCCCATGAGGCTTGTTACATAGCCTGTTACCTTGTTTCTCAACCTATGGTTGGGAAACTCCAAAATCTCCTCTAAAAATTCTCTGTTCTTGTAAAAATCATTGGTAAGCTCATCTGAATGTTTTTTCACAATCTCTTTTGCAAGCCTCTTTATGAAGTTTGGTCTGATTCTGCCCAATCTCTCACCTTAACCAAAGAATAGAAAGAGACTTATAAGGCTTTCGTGTTACTCTTTTCATGAGAGCGGAAAAGTATCTTAGGGTTGCCACTTCACTGGCAGATGATCTGAAAAAAGATGAAAATGTTTTGGCTGTTCTTTGTTACGGTTCTCTTGCATTTGAAAGGTTACACCAAGAAAGCGACATTGACCTACTTCTAATTGTAAGAAAACTTCCCTCAGGTTTGAATATTTTTTCCCAGAAATCTCTCAAGGTTAAAGGGTTGAAGGTTGATCTCAACTTCAAAACCCTTAAAGAGTTAAAGAGAGAGATTTTGCGGGAGGCAGGATGCTGGTTCACAACAGCTATGGTGATGAACTCTCAAATCCTGTACGACCCAAATGGAATTGCTTCAAAGCTAGGGGGTTTTGCAGCTTCAATTCCAAAAGAGAGGAGAAAAGAGGTTTTAAAGGACTGGCTTTGTGACCTTGAGAGCTATCCTTTAAAGGTGAAATATAGGCTTTATGAGAATGACTTTGAGGCAGCTCTTTTTCTCATGAGAGAGTTTTTAGCTCTTGCACATGTTCTCTTTCTTTTGAATGAAACCTTCCCTTCATCAGAGCAAGATTTTCTAAAAGAGCTCTTCAAGCTTGAAAGAAAACCTTTAAGGTTTGAAGAGAAGTTCAGATTCATATATGGGTATGAAAATCTTGAAAAAGAGAGGATTTTGGAAATGAGCAAAGTCTTTTCAGAGCTGATTTCAGAGCTTTTGGAGATGAGTAAATCTTAAAAACTCCATCATCAACAAAAATCATGAAATCATTAAAACTTCAAAAGTGGCATCGAGAGCATGCGAAGATGGGAGATTATGCAGGCTTTGAAATGCCATTGTGGTACTCCTCTGTAAAAAAGGAGCATCTTGCAGTTCGAAACTCTCTCGGCTTGTTTGACGTCTCTCACATGGGAGAGTTCTACTTTGAAGGTGAGGATTCCTTAAAATTTTTAGAGTTTATAGCTACCAACGAAATCTCCCGCCCTCCCCCAATTTCTGGAACCTACACCTTAATTCTCAACGAGAGAGGGGGTATAAAAGACGAGGGCTTGATCTACAATCTTGGAGAGAGGTACATGCTCGTATGTGATGCGGTTGCTTACGAGAAGTTGGAAGCATGGTTTTTGAGTGTGAGAAAGAGTATAGAGAATTTCTGCAGATTGGATTTGAGAATAATCAACAAAACCTACGATTTAAATCTTTTTTCAATCCAGGGTCCAAAGGCACATCTCCTTTGCAAAAAACTCTTTGATATAGATTTAAATGAGATGTGGTGGTTTCAGGGGAAGAGAATTGAGTTTTTGGGAAAAGAGATTGTACTTTCAAAATCTGGGTACACCGGTGAGAATGGCTTTGAGCTTTTCTTTGAGGGAAATCCCTTGAAAATTTGGTTAGAGGTTCTTTCAAAGGGTGAGGAGTTTGGGATTCAGCCTTGTGGGCTTGCAACCAGAGACACTTTAAGGATTGAAGCTGGATATACCTTGTATGGAAATGAGACCAAAGAAAATCAAGTTCTCTCATCTGATGTTGACTCTGTAAACCCAATAGAGGCAGGTTTTGATAAGTGGGAATTTCCTCCAATTGCCTTTGAAAAAGAATTCATAGGGAAGGAGGCTCTGTTAAAACAAAGGAAAAGAGGCATTTCAAAGAAATTGGTGCACTTTGAGATGATGCAGAGAGGGATTCCAAGACCTAAGCAGGAGTTGTGGAGAGATGAAAGAGTTGGAAAGGTTACTAGCGGAACTCAATCCATTCTGTCCTCAAAGGGGATTGGGTTGGGATTTGCAAAAGCTGATTTAAGGATTGGAGATGAGATATTTGTGATGATAAGAGGTAAAAAGAGAAAGGCAATGCTCATCTCCCCACCGTTTTATGATCCAAAAAAATATGGGGCTTTCAGAGAGATATGAGATTACCTAACCCTCAACCAAAAGTGAATCTCCTCTCCAGTGTCCAAAACCACAGAAACCTTAACCTCCCCTATCTCCTCTATCACAAAGCTTACAGTGATTTTCTTCTTCTCCCCGCTCTCAACAAAGACCTTCTCACTTAGAACCAAATTCTCGTTTGAGTAAACCTCATAGGTGTAGGTATAATCCCTTCCTAACCTATTGCTTATCACAAAGGAGAAGTTTATTTGAGTACCCACTCTTAACTCTTTTGGATACCCTCCAAGTAAAATCTGAGAGCCATCCTCAGCGATGTCTGAGATGTTCCAAAAAAATCCATTGAGGTTTAAGGTGTCTCCCTTTCTAAACTCACCCTCCCTTTCATCGATAACACCATTTTCGTTGAAATCCACCCAAACTTTTTGGTTTTTCACGAAGAACTTGAAACCTTTAAAATTAAACTCTCTGTACTCTCTACCTTCGGTTGTATCCAACTTTTCAAAGTGAAAGTAGAGCTCTGTGAATTCCTCTTGAGGGGAAGGGTTTTTTAGAATTGTAAAAAGAGAGAGGAGAATTCCTACGATACAAGCTATAACTATGCTGTAGTAAACTATGTTGTCAGATTCTTCTTGCATGCTATAAATTTTGATCACAACTTAAAAAGGTTTTCTCTCTTCTGCTTTAGAACCAAATGATCGAAAAAAGATTTTTTTGCGATGCTTTATTGACTTAGCTCCATCCCCATTTCCCAAAACCTTTTATACTTTTTCTGAAAACAAAACCCATGAAAAGAATCATCTGTACACTGACAATCTTTATCCTACTCTCTAGCAGTGTTCAAAGCAACGATGAACTCCCTGACCTTGCAATCTACTCTTCAAACCCATACATAAGGGCTCAAGACAGAATATTTAGATGGGTTTCCCAAAAAAACCTGATGAAAAACCTTGAATTTCTAGCCTCAGATGAGATGGAAGGAAGGGCTTGCGGTTCTAATGGAGAGGATATGGCGAGAGAGTTCATAGAAAGAGAGTTTGAGAGTTATGGTTTGGATTTCTTTGAAGAACTGGGGCTTAAAAGCTACACTCATGAATTTGAAATTCCTGCAAAGCACGGTTTTGTTGAAAGAGAAAAAGATAAGTTTTTGCCTTGTGAAAACATAATTGGGGTTTTGAGGGGAAGTGAGATTTCAGAGTTTGTCGTGATAAGTGCCCACTATGATCATCTTGGCAGAGACAGGAATGGGGTTTACAACGGAGCAGATGACAACGCCTCTGGAGTGAGTACGATGCTCGAGATAGCAAGGGTTCTCTCAAAGTTGAATCTAAAACCCAGAAGAAGCCTTCTATTTGTAGCCTTCTCTGCAGAAGAGTCTGGACTTTATGGCTCGAAAGCCTTATTGAAGATGCTCTCTGAAAAAAATCTCTCAGATGACGTTGTAGTCTTGAACCTGGACATGGTGGGCGAGGGAACCAAGGAATACCTTGAAGTTTGGGGAATAAACCATCCTCAGAATAAAAAGCTCATAGAACTCAACAGGCTTGCGTCTAAGCACTTTGGAGTCGAGGTTAGATTCAGAGGTGAAACCTCAAGGACTGATGCAGAGACCTTTTCTCAAGAAGGGATACCTTCAATATTCTATTCATGGGGAGATGTAACAGAGCATCCAAACTACCATACCGTAAGAGATGATGCAGAGTACATCAAAGAAAAATATCTCAAAACCACCACTCAGTTCGTTGCAGAGGTTGCATGGGCTTTGGCAAATGATTTGGTGTTTGATGCAGAAAGGGAAGATATAAGATTTTCAGACAAAACTCCTCTGATTTCTCAAAAAATAGAGATAAAGATAACCCTTCAAAATTTAAGTGAAACCTCAGCTTTTGATGTTTTGGTGCAGGTTTTTGATGGAGCTCCAAGAAAGGAAGCATTGATATATGAGGAGGTTTTAGGTGAGGTGAAGGCTTCAGAGAAAAGAGTGCTTGAGTTCTCATGGAGTTTTTCGGAAGTTGGAATTCACAACATCTCTGTTTTAGTGGATCCAGAAAATGAAATAGAAGAGATATCTGAAAGCAACAACTTTGCATTTAACACTCTTTACGTTCATGGGTCTTCTTTCTATTTCCTTTGAGGTGGGATGATGTTCATCCACTCTGCAGACTCCCATCTTGGAATCCAAAGATACACAAAAGTAAATCCAAAAACAGGGCTAAACGTGAGAATGATGGACTTTTGCAACGCCTTTCTAGAGCTCATCGAATTCACCTTGGAGGAGAGATGTGATTTTTTGCTCTTTTGTGGCGATCTCTTTGACTCTGTAAATCCAACCAACTATGTAAGAAAGTTTGTCCAAAACCAACTATTTAGGCTCTCTGAAAGAAAGATAAATACCTTCATAATCCCAGGAAATCACGACACCCCAAGGACTAAAGGAGTGAGAAATCCACTAACCCTCTACAGCAACATCCCCCACATCTTCTGTGGTCTTAAACCCTTTGAAAAGAAAATAGGAATGTACAGAATCTGTGGAATTCCCTACACAGAAAATCCAATAAAACACGTAAAAAAACCTTTAAAAGGTTGCTTCAACATCCTAATGCTCCATACTATGATTGAAGGCTCTACCCTTGGCTCTGAGAGGTTCATGAGCTTTTTGGAGTCTTCCATAGAGCCTCAAAGGATTCCCAACTACGACTACGTTGCCCTTGGACACGTTCACAAGCACCAAGTCATGAGAAACAAAGCCTATCCAGGTTCTCTTGAGAGGTACGACTTCAACGAGATTTCAGAGAGGAAGGGATTCATCTCATACGATGAAGAGATAGAGTTTGTGGAGGTGAAGACTAGAGTCATGGAAGATCATGAACTCCTGTGTGATGGTCTCGATGGTTTTGAGATAACCAGAAAGGCCTTAGGATGCCTCAAAGATGTGGATGATAAAATTCTAAGGCTTACCCTCAAGGGGGAGATTCTTAAAGCCAAGAAGAAAACCCTAAACTATGAAATGATCAGAAGGTCTGCGAGAAATGCCCTTTCATTCACCTTTAGAGATCAGACCTTCTCCAAAGAGATTTTTGAGATAAAGGAAGGTGAGATCCTCTATCCTCCAGAAAAGGAACTCTCAAGGTATTTAAAAGCTAGCGGAGAGATTAAAGCCTTCAGAACTGGGCTGGAGATCATCAAAGAGGTCATGGAATGATTTTAAAGAATATCCACCTTTACAACTTCAAAAAATATAGAGATCAAAATCTAACTTTTTCTTCAGGTGTTTTTGGAATCTTTGGGAGAAATGGAGCTGGAAAGTCCTCCATATTTGATGCTCTAACCTGGTGTCTTTATGGTACAACCCAGACCATGGAGGGAAGGGAAGGAGTAAGGCAAGAGGATCTCATAAAAGATGGGGAGGATGAGATGGGAGTGGATGTTGAGTTCACACTTGCAAACCAGAGCTATAAGGTTTCAAGGTTTTTGAACAAAGGGGGAGGAGTTAGGGCAAAGCTCTGGATCGAGGACAGGCTTCAGGAGAGAAAGGCAAACTCTGTGAAAGAGAGGATAGTAAGGGATTTGGGACTGAACATGAAAGGTTTCATCTCCTCCTCCTTTGTGAGACAAAAGGAGCTCGATCTCATAACCTCAGAGACTGCATCTGAGAGAAAGAAGCTCATCAACAGACTCTTCAATCTTGAGATATATGAGAAGTTCGAGTTAAGGGCAAAGGAGAGAAGAAAGAAAACAAAACTTGAATTGGATTTGATTAGAGAGAGTTCCTCTCGTTTGAAGGAGAGCTTGAAGAGGTTAAAAGAGTGTGAGGAGGAGGTTTTAAAACTCTCAGAGAAACTTGAGGTTTTTAAAAAAAGGCATGAAAAACTCCTCGAAGACCTCAAGAAAAGTGAGGAGAGGTTTGAGAGGTTGAAGTTGGAGATGAAAACCTACGAGAGTCTCGTGAAGAGGTTTGAAATTCTTCAAGAGAGGAAAAAATATTTGATGAAGGATGGAGAGAGACTTCGAGAAGAGAGAGAGGACATATTAAAGGCTGAGAGAGAGCAAAAAAAGCTAATGCCTCTCA
This sequence comes from Candidatus Methanofastidiosia archaeon, assembly GCA_046760205.1. Lineage (GTDB taxonomy): Archaea > Methanobacteriota_B > Thermococci > Methanofastidiosales > SZ-28-30 > JBHIDS01. The sequence continues at coordinate 24,699 of JBHIDS010000001.1, read as the reverse complement.
TGGAAGATTATCTCAATTTGAAGAGAGAACTTGAGAAGTTGGAGAAGTTGAAGGAAAGGATTGATGAAATCAAAAAAGAGATTGAGATAAGAAAAGTCCAAAGAGAGAGTTTTCGAAAAAATCTCAAAGAGAATTTAAAGTCCTTTAAAGAGACACTTGAAGAATTGAAAATTGAGAGTGAGAGAAGATTAAAAGAGTTGAGAGAGTTAAAAAAATTGAGAAAAAAACTCTCATCTTTAAAAGATTTGGAGCTTGAAATCTCAAAGCTCAGAGAAAAAAATTTGAAACTCGAAAAGAAGCTCTTGGAAATTTCCACTTATTTGAAAAGTGTTCTTGAGGAGAAGGAACATACAAAAACAGAACTTACTAGGATAGAGAGTATGGGGGCTGAAGCCATTTGCCCAACTTGTAAGAGAAAACTCGGGGATAAAGATTTTGCATCCCTTAAATCTGAGTACGTATCAAAACTAAAGATTTTTGATAAAAAAATAAGAAAACTCAAGAAAAAAAAGGAAATCATCAAGGAGCTTTGCCTTGAAAGTTCAGAAAAACTCTCAAAACTTGAGAAAGAGATGAAAAATCTGGATTTAACACAGATGAGAGAGAGGAAACTCTCCTACTCTGAGATAAGATATGAGGAAATTGAAAAAGAGAAGACGAAACTTGAAAATCAGAAAAAGAAATTGAAGAAAAAGATTTTTGAGAAAATTCTTTTAATAGATAGAAAAGTTGAAAGCCTTGAGGAGAAACTCCCTGAGTTTGATCATAAAAGATATGAGATGTTAAAACTCGAAAAGATGAAAGGGGAAAAACTTAAAAGAGATGCTGCAAGATTGGAGGAAAAACTCTCACAAAAAACCAAAAATAGAAAAGCTATGAAGTTAAACGCATCAAGGCTCTCAGAGATCAAAGATGAGATTTTAGAGATTAAAAAGAAAGTAGATGAAAAGATTCCAAATAAATTCTCTGAGGCTGAGAGAGATTATGAAAATCTTAGAGAAAGGGAGAGGGAGTATCTTCTCCTTTTGGAGAAAAAAAGACAAGAAGTTGAGATAAAAAAAGGCGAGTTGAAGATTTTGAGAAAACAAAAGAGAGAGTTAAAAATTCTAAAAGAAAGGGAAAGAGAATTTAGAAAGAGTATCAAGATTTATGATGTTTTGGCTGAAGCCTTCAAGAACATTCCCACCCAAATTCAAATGAGGTTAAAGCCAAGGTTGAAGCTTGAAACTTCGAGGCTTTTATCAGAACTCACAGACTCTAAATACCCATTCTGTGAAATCTCAGAGGATTATTCTTTAAAGGTATATTACAACGGAGAGTACTATCCAATCTCAAGATTCTCTGGAGGAGAGAAGGATCTTATAAATCTCTGTTTGAGGGTGGGAATCTCAAACATTTTGGTTTCCCTCTCTTCTGAGAGAGGGTTTGCAAGAATGCAGTCCCTCTTTCTCGATGAAACCTTCTCTTCCCTCGACTCTGAGAGAAGGAGAAATCTCCTTGGTGTAATTCAGAGATTGAAGAATAGATTCTCCCAGATTTTGATTATAACGCATGTGGAAGATGTGAAGGAGTTCATTGAGAACTCTTATGTCATTGAAGAAGGAGAGGATGGGAGTGCCATAGCTCTAAGGAGGTGATTTGATGCTTGATGAAAAAATTCTTGCAGTGGTGGGTGCTGGTAGAATAGGAGAGAGTTTGATCTCTGCCCTGTTGAAGGCAGGTATGAGAAAAACTCAGATAAAAGCCAGTGCTGCCCATGAAAAGAGAACGAGATACATAGAAAAAAAGTTTGGTATCAAGACCTATCTCAACAATAAAGAGATGGTAAAGGATGCACAGATAGTTCTTCTCTCTGTAAAGCCCCAGAATGTTTTAGAAGTTTTGAATGAAATTAAGGATGTGGTTTCAGGAAAGCTCATAATCACCATAGCTGCAGGAGTTCCCATATCCTTTCTCGAAGAGAAACTTGGAAGAGAGGTTCCGATAGTAAGGGGAATGCCCAATACCCCTGTTTTGGTGAGAGAGGGAATGACCGTCCTTTGCTCTAACCGTAAAGCCTCTAAAAAAGACTTGGAGATTGCAAGGGAGATCTTTGAAGCTGTTGGAGATGTGGAGATACTGGAGGAGAGGTTGATGGACGCCGTAACTGGTCTTTCTGGCTCAGGACCTGCCTACATCTACGTGGTGATAGAGGCTCTGGCAGAGGCTGGGGTAAAGGTGGGAATTCCAAGAAACGTTGCAACACTTCTCGTAGCTCAAACTACCTTGGGTTCTGCAAAGATGGTTTTAAAGACCAAAGAACATCCTGCAAAACTCAAGGACATAGTGACTACCCCGGCAGGTTGTACCATAGATGGTCTTTTGGAGCTTGAGGAGGGAAGACTTAGAAACACCCTCATCAAAGCTGTGGTGAAGGCCACAGATAGATCGAGGGAGCTTTTGGAGGAAAGGTAGCAAAAGATGCTCAATCAAAACCAAAACTCTTGTAAATCTCTCTCTGAATCAAGAATTTCATAATCTCAGAGGTTCCCCCTCCAATTCTCATCAACCTTGCATCCCTGTATAGCCTTTCAACTATCTTCTCCTTGGTGTAACCAATTCCTCCTAAAACCTGAAGAGCCTCATCACAGACTTCACATGCAATCTCAGTTGCAAAGTACTTCGCCATTGAACAATGTAGGGTGGAATCCATGCCATCGTCAAGCATCTTTGCTGCTTGGTATGTCAGCAAACGAGCAGCCTCAATCTTTGTAGACATGTCTGCAATCTTGAAAGAAACTCCCTCGAATTTCCTTATCTCCCTGTCAAACTGCCTTCTCTCGCAAGAGTACTTTACAGCCTCTCTAAAGGCTCCCAAGGCATACCCGCAAGCCTCTCCAGCAATTGCCACTCTCTCAGAATTAAGCTCGTCCATTAGAACAGCAAAACCATTTCCAACTCCTCCCAAAACGTTCTCCTCAGGAACATGCATATTCTCAAGCCTAAAGTGGGTGTTTCTTACTCCATGCATTCCAAGAAGTTCGAAGTCCTTTACAACATGAAATCCATCCCACTGAGTCTCGATTATAAATGCGGTCATCCCATCTTTTGGGTGCACCTTTGGGTTCGTTATTGCAAAAACGACTATGTACGAAGCGTTGGAGCCGTTGGTTATGAATCTCTTCTCACCGTTTAAGATCCACTCTCCCCCTTCCCTCTCAGCCCTTGTCTCCATTCCTGCCGTGTCTGAACCCACCTTTGGCTCTGTGATTCCTATGGCTCCAAGCTTCTCTCCCAGGGCTATGGGCTTTAAGTAATTGAGTTTTTGCTCATGGTTCCCGAATCTTCTCAGAGGCATTCCATAAAGGGTTACAGAGGCTAACCTCGACATATCAAGGGCTGGAGAAACTGAGGAAATCTCCTCTGCAACCATAGTCTCATAAACCACACCCCTCTGTGTTCCTCCATAAGCTTTTTCGTGAAGAACTCCAAGATATCCTTTCTTACCAAGCCTTTCAAAAATCTCTTTTGGAATTGAATTCTCTCTCTCTATCCTCTCTGCAATTGGAGCAATCTCTTTTTTCACAAAATCTGAAAGCTCTTTTTTGAACTCTCTTTCCTTTTGAGTGTATAGGAAAGTCATTTGATCACCTTCTACTTTTAATAACCATACCTTTATAAATAATTTCACTTAAAAAACAAGATGGTTTACATCAAGAAAATCACAATGAGGGGGTTTAAGTCCTACGGCTCAAGAAAGGTTTCGGTCTCATTTTCAAAGGGCTTTACCTGTATAGTTGGTCCCAACGGCTCTGGAAAGAGCAACGTGGTGGATGCCATCTCCTTCGTCTTGGGAAGGCTCTCCACCAAGTCCATGCGAGCCGATGTTTTGACAGATTTAATCTTTGGAGGATACAAGTCAAAGCTTGGGGCAAAGCTTGCAGAGGTTTCTATCTACTTTGACAACAAAGATGGAACCTTTCCCTCAGAGAGAAAAGAGGTTGTAATCTCAAGGACTGTGGACCTTTCGGGAAAGAGTGTTTACAGGTTGAACAGGAAGAGGGAGACCAGAGGCTATATTTTAGATATGCTCTCTCAGATAGGAATTTTTCCAGAAGGGCACAACCTGGTGATGCAGGGGGACGTTGCGAGGTTCATAAAGATGAATCGTTGGGAGAGAAGAGGAGTAATTGAGGAGATTTCTGGTATTTTAGAGTACAACGAGAAGAGGGAGAGAGGAGAGCGAGAGTTGAAAAAGGCTGAGGACAACATTCAAAGGGTTGAGCTCGTTCTTCAAGAGGTTGAGAGGAGGCTTGAAAGGCTTGAGGAAGAAAAAAAAGATGCCTTAAGGTACCAAGAGTTGAAGAGAGAGATTCAAAGATACGAGGGGCTTTTGGTTCATTCAGAGTTGAAGAGAGCTTTGAAGTATCAAAAACAAATTTCAGAGGAGATTGAAGAAAAGGAGGAAAATAAAAAGGAGTTTGAGAGAAGAATTGGGGAAACGCAAAAGGAGATGATGGAGAGAAAAAGGCTTTTTGACCAACTGGAGAGGGAGATATCAAGGTTAGAAGAGAGGGGAAGATTTGAAGTTACAAGAAAGTTAGAGGAACTTAAAGCAAGACGCCATTCTCTCAAGAGTGAGATCGATTTGAAGGAAAGCCAAATGAAAGGTTTGGAGGAGAGGGTTTCTCTCATGGAAAGAGAGGCTTTAGAGAGTAAAAGAGTGATTGAGGAGTGCAAATCAAAGCTTGAAACTTTGAAGTTAGATGAGAAGAAGATTAAGGATGAGATTTTTGGGAGGGAAGAGGAGAAGAGGAGAATCTTTGAAGAGCTTGCAAAGGGAGGGGAGGAATTTCAAAAGCTCAAAAAGAATTCTGAAAGGCTCCAAGAGAAACAAAAGAGCTTTTATGAAACTCAATCAAAGCTTGAAAGCATTAAAAACTATCTTGAAAATCTTGAGGAGAAGAAGTCAGAGGTTGATGAGAAAACTGAGAGATTGAAAACAGAGCTTGACAGAAAAAAAGAAGAGAGGATTAAAACCCAGAAAAAAAGAGATAATCTTGTTTTGAATTTGGAAAAAATCAGAAATGAACTCTCAGATGTTGAGAAAAAGAGAGGAGAACTTGAGGAGGAGCTTACCTCTTTCGAGAGGGAAATTCAGGAGAAAAATAGAGAGAGGATAGAACTCGTTTCAAGACAGAAAGCGATTTTAGAATTCAAAAGATTTAAAGATTTGAAGAGAAAGGCTTTTGAGGAGGTCTTGAAAATCAAGGGAGTATTTGGAAGGATATCTGAGCTTTCAAAGGTAAGTGAAAAGTATGCAAAGGCCTTGGAAATAGCCTTGAGAGGAAGGCTTGAAAACATCGTTGTGGACACAGATGAGACGGCAAGAAGGTGTGTTTTCTTGCTCAAGAAAAAAAGACTTTCAAGATTGACCTTTCTCCCCCTAAACACTCTCAAAGCCTATGTCAGAAGAGATGAAAATTTCCTTAAAAGAGAGGGAGCCCTTGATTTTGCCATAAATCTTGTGAGGTTTGATTCTAAGTTTAGGGTTGCCTTTGAGTACGTTTTGGGAGATACTCTAGTAGTTAAGGACTTGGATTCCACAAAGGATATTGGAGTGAGAGTGGTAACTATAGATGGAGACTTGGTGGAAAAAAGTGGTGCAATCACTGGAGGGTTCTATCATAAGCCAAGTCTCCCAGAGGAAAATGAAAAAAGAATATCTGAGCTTAAGATAAAAATTTCAGACCTTGAAAACCTAAAGAGAGAATGCAAAAGAGAGCTTTTAAAGCTTTTAAAGAATCAAAAAGATCTTGAAAATGAGAGAATTAGGTTTGAGGTTCTGATTCCGACTTTCGATGAAAAATCTCTAGAGATGAAAAAAGAGATTTTGGATATAGAAAAAGAGCTTTCAAAGCTTTTTAAGCAAAAAAAGAGGATTCAAAATGACTCAGATTCTATGAAGGAAATTTATTCTCAGAATCTTCAAAAGAAAAATAACTTAGAATCAGAGATTGAAACCCTGAAAGGTGAGAGTGAAAAACTCAAGCTTTCAGGAATGCTGGAGTTGGAGGATGTTGAGGCTCAGCTGGAAAAGCTGAATAGCAATTTGGGTGAGGTAAGGGTTAAGGTTGCTCGTGAAAATTCAAAACTATCCTATCATGAACAAAACATCTCAAGGTTAGATGAAACTAAAGCTGAGTTGAAAAAAGAGTTCAGATCTCTAGAGAGAGAAAAGAGTGAGAAAGCCTTAAAGCTCTCTTTACTTCAAAGAGAGCTTGCCCTTGAGAGAGAGAAAGAGGAGGAGTTCTACCAAAGTCTCAAAGGAAAGAGGGAACTTCGGAGAAGAAAAATGATTGAGCTTGAGAATCTTAGAAAGAGAAAGGAAAACTTTCAGAAAAACATCTATATTCTTGCCTCTAGCGTTGAGCTTTTGAGGCAGAAGTACGATCAACTGAAATCTCAGATTTCAGAGCTTGAGGAGAAGGCTGTCGAGATATTAAAAGACGAAGATTATGATGATCTTTCAGAGCTCAGGTTCAAGATCCAAAAGATGAAGGCGGAGAAGGAGAGACTGGAACCTATAAACATGCGCGCAGTGGAGGAATACTCAAAAGTGGAGATGAGATACCTCTCTTTAAAATCAAGGATAGACAAGCTCTTGGAGGAGAGGGACTCCATTTTAAGGTTCATTGAGGAGGTGGAGTCTCAGAAGAAAAAAGTCTTTATGAAAACCTTTGAAAGAGTGACCCTCAACTTTCAGGAAATATTTTCTGAGCTCTCTCCTGGAGGAAGTGCACGCCTTATCATAGAGAACCCAGAGGATCCCTTTGAAGGAGGACTTGATGTGGAGGCAAGCCCTGCTGGAAAGGAGATAAAGAAGGTGGATGCCATGAGCGGTGGGGAGAAAGCTCTAACAGCCCTTGCATTTCTTTTCGCCATACACAGATTCAAGCCTGCACCTTTTTACGTCTTCGACGAGATAGATGCTCATCTCGATGATCCAAACTGCAAGCGTGTGGCACGTATGATTGAGAGGGCATCTGAAGACACCCAGTTCATCGTTATTACTTTAAGAGACATAATGATGGCTTCTGCAGAACTTCTATATGGTGTTACCATGAAGGATGGAATCTCAAAGATTCTCTCTGTGAGGCTTGAGGAGATCTCTGAGTACACAGAGCCTACTTACGTCATCGGTTGATTAGAACCTGAAAATCCTCTCATAAAGCTTTTTGTAAACTATTTCTGCAAAAGGCAGGAGGTTTTTGGTGTCCTCCTGATTGTACTTTATGAGCTTTCTCAAGGCTTTCAGAGAACCTCTCTCGTATCTATGCCAGAGCCTTACAGCTTCAAGTCCATCTATTCCCCTAACTTCCTCTGCTCGAGAAATTCTGTAAATTTTCTCACAGACCTTCAACCCACCTTTCAACCCAAGCCTCCTTGAGGCAAAGCACAAATCGAAGTGAGGCAGGTCAAGCTTTATTCCAAATTTCTTTTCGATAAATGGAAGGTCGAAGACAGAACCATAGAACGAAACCAAGAGTTTGCACCTTTCAAACTCTCTTTTCAAGTTTTCCCTTGTAAGATCATGTCCATGAACAAGGGTCTTTAAATTTTTTCCATCATAAAGACTCACCGTCGTTATCTTGCTTCTCTCTGGGTTCAGTCCTGTGGTTTCAATATCAAAGAAAACTGCATCTCTTTTGAACTTCTCATACAATCTCCAGTGCTCTCTTTTGTGTAGGTTTTTAGAAAAGTATTGAACCTTCTTTATTTCAAGGTTTCTCTTGGCTCTCAAAAGCTCCTCATCATAAATTTCTTTTCTAAATTGAGAGATTCTCTCAATCCTATCTGCCCCTATGAAGTCATCCCAGGTTCTAATCCCACATCTCCATAGCTTTCTCTCTGTAACAAAACCCACTCTCTCAAGGATTATGAAGCTGGAGCTTATCATTATTTTCAGTTGAAAGAGAAGCTTTTATGGTTTTGTATTCTTTCTTTTCCATCTCTCTCATCCCAACTATCTCATAGATGTTCTCTGCCACCAAAACATCTTTTGTATCAAAGTCAAAAAAGGTTGTGCTCTCAAGTTCTTGAGGAGATCTATAAATGTAAATTATCTCAAAATCCTGGTTTTTCACAAGAGCATGATATATAAATTTCTCATCTTCTCTCTCTACATAAAGGTCTCTTCCATGCGATATTCTCTTGAAGTCCTCAAAGTTCTTGAGTTCTATTTGAATCATGCTCCTACTTTTTGAGTGAGGATATAAAGCTTTCTTAACAGATTTTTTTAAAAAGCTTTTTTATATCTTCAAAGTTAGAAATTAGTTCACTACTTAAACCTCCATCTCGCCCCTTTTCTTGTATCCTGAACCAAAACGCCCAGATCAGAAAGCCTTGCCCTGATCATATCTGAGGTTTTAAAGTCTTTCTTCTCTCTCAAATTCTCTCGAACCTCAAGAATCAAATCTATGAGCTCTGTTGAGATGTTTCTTTCCTTTTCAAAGTTTATCCCCAGAATTTCTACAAACTCTGAAAAAACCTCAAGAATCTCTCTCAAAGATTCCTTTTCAACTTCTCCCTCATCGATATAGGTATTAACCTCTCTTACAAGCTCAAAGAGGGTTGCAAGAGCCTTTGGGGTGTTGAAGTCATCCTTCATGGCATTTATAAATTCCTCTCGAAAGCCTTCAACATCGAACTTCTTTTTATCTTTTGCAAACTTTAAGGCTATTTTTACATTTAGGTAGGTATTTCTAATTCTCTCAAGAGCCTTTTGAGCCTCCAAAAGGTTCTCCTCAGAGAAGTCTATGGATTTTCTGTAATGGGTTGAAATCAGAAAGTACCTAAAAATCTGAGGATCCCACCTCTCAAGCAAATCCCTTATCTCAATGTAATTTCCCAAAGACTTTGACATTTTCTCTCCTTTTAGGGTTAGAAACCCGGTATGCAACCAGTACTTAACATGAGGTCTCTTTCCAGTTGCAGCCTCAGATTGGGCAATCTCGTTCTCATGGTGCGGAAATATCAAATCAATAGCTCCACCGTGAATATCGAACTGCTTTCCAAGATACTTTTCAGACATGACAGAGCACTCTATGTGCCATCCTGGTCTACCCTTTCCCCAAGGAGAATCCCAGAAAGGTTCTCCTGGTCTTTTCCTCTTCCACAAGGCAAAATCTGCAGAGCTCCCCTTCTCATACTTGTCGGTGTCAATTCTCGTTCCGCTCTTTCTCCTTTCTGGCTTTATTCCTGAGAGCTTTCCATAATCTTTGAACTTTGAAACCTTGTAGTAAACACCGTCTTTGGTTTTATAGGCATATCCTTTCTCCTCAAGAACCTTTATCATACTGATTATCTCTTCTATATTTTCTGTAACCCTTGGATTGTACGTTGCCTTTTTTATCCCCAAAGCCTTCATGTCCTCAAAAAAAAACTTTATGTACCTTTCTGCAAGCTCAAAGATTGTAACACCCATTTCATTGGAAGTTGAAATCATATCATCATGAATGTCTGTTATGTTTTCGACAAATAAAACCTCATACCCCAAATACTCCAAAAATCTTCTTATAACGTCAAAGGCAACATAAGTTCTTGCATGTCCAATGTGTCCGGGACCATAAACAGTTGGACCGCAAACATACATTCTAACCTTTAGGGGTTCAAATGGCACGAACTCCTCCTTTTCCTTTGTCAGGGTGTTGTATACCTTCAAGACCATTAAATGACCTCCAACTTTTCAGGATGTCTGCAATTCGCATATACAGTTTCTCAACTCCTTCCATATTCATTCCCTTTCTCACTTATATTTCTTTCGATTTCTTAGAGTTTACCAAAAACCTCCACATCTTTTGCTTGTTCTCGTCCAACTCTGGTAGTATCTCCACCAGCTTTTCAAGAATTTCAAACAGGATGTCCCAACGTTTTCTTCTCTCCTTTAGAAGCTTGAAGTTTTCTACAATCTTTTTGTTCTCTTCGATTACTTCAGAGAGCAGAATTCCAACTTGGTCTATTAAGAATTCCTCGCCATCCTCTTCAATCTCGGAGAGATAGACTCCTATCGATCTTAGGGTGGATGCATTCTTTCTGAGAGATGTGATTATCTCCCCCACCACCTGGTTGTTGACTTGAAGCTCTTGATAGATCCTCTCTCCCAGAACTTGTTGGTTGTTTCCTCCAATATCATACCTCCCCAGTTTTTCTCTCACTATCTGCTGGTTCGTTCTGTGCAGCTTTCTGGCAGCCTCAATTCCATTTTCCAACAAACCACCATAATCTATTCTCACAAATCCTTATAATTCTTTTGCCAAAAAGAAAGTATCTTAAAAACACTGCAATGTAGAGAGCAAGGATAAAAAAGTCTAGAAACCACATGAAGAAAGGGAAGATGAAGGAATCAAAAAACAGCTTTTCTCTCTCAATCAAATTTCCACAAACCATTGTGAAGCTCAAAAAAGCAAAAAAACCTGCAAGAAGAACATAGCTTTTTAAAAGAAAGGCGAGAGAGAGGATTGCAAGGTCTAAAGATGCAAGAAAGAGAGTTACTAAAATTGAGAGAGGGGAGATTTTTTTTTCAACCACCAACTGAAAATTTCCAAAACTCCACCTGAATCTCTGTTTGAGAAATGCCATCAAATTCTCTGGCATTCTTGTATAGGCCAAAGCCTCAGGCTCGTAGGTTATTTTAAAACCTTTCTCTTTAAGCTTTAATGCGAACTCAAGGTCCTCCACTAAGGAATCTGCAAATTTGCACTCTTTGAAAATCTCCCTCCTGTAGGCTCCAATTGGACCTGGAATTATGTCAACCTTTGATCTGAAGAGAGAAATCTTCTTGAACATGGAGGCTCTCAGATGCTCTATTCTCTGAAGTCTTCCAAAAAAACCCTTTGCCTTTAGAACCTGAAGGTTCCCAGCCACTGCATGGAATTTTTCAAGATTCCTTGAAAGCTTTGAGAGGGTGTCTTTTTCAAAGATGGTGTCTGCATCTGTCAGGACTATATCTCCATTGGCTCTTTGAATACCAAAGTTCAAGGCTTCAGATTTTCCTGCATGAGAAATCGTCAAAACCTCAATTTCTTTGTATTCTCCTAAAATCTCTGAAGTTCTATCAACAGAACCATCGTTCACCACTATAACTTCAAAGTTCTCGTAGTCTGACCTCAAGAGGGAGGAAAGACACTCTCTGATGGTACTCTCACCGTTGTAAACCGGAACTATCACAGAAAGAAAGGGGAAGTAATTCACCTCTTTTCTTTTTTTTCCTCCTTTTATACTCTGAGTAAGATAAATTGCAAAGTAGTATGAATCCAAGAGAACAACGAGAATCGTTATGAGATATAACTCTTTTATCATGTTTTCACATAAGACATAGCTTTATAAAATCTTCTCTTAGTTATAATGATGCGAAAGATTGAGATGATAGAGGTTCCTTCAATGCCTCTCATAGAGAGGGGGGATGACCTTGCCCAATTAATCCTAAAATGCTGTAAACTCTCAAATCTTGAGATTTTAGATGGGGATGTCTTTGTCATTGCTCAAACCATAGTCTCCAAAGCTCAGGGGAAGATATTTGATCTCAGAAAAATAACTCCTTCAAAAAAGGCTTTGAAACTCTCAGAAAAGAGTGGGAAGGACGCCAGGTTGTGTGAGTTAATCCTGAGAGAATCAAAGGAGGTTTTGAGGGTCGGAGAGGGTCCAATAATAGTTGAGACCAAGCATGGGTTGATCTGTGCCTCTGCAGGAATAGACCATTCAAATGTACGTGGTTCAGAGCACTTTGTCATAACTCTCCCAGATGATCCTGATAGAACTGCGAAAGATATAAGGAAAAAACTCGAGAAAGCCACTTCAAGAAAGCTTGTGGTGATAATCAACGACACCCAGGGAAGACCTTTCATCTCAGGGGCAGTTGGGGTTGCCATTGGATTAAGTGGAATGAAACCTATATGGGTGAGGGCAGGAGAGGATGATCTCTATGGTTACACCTTGAGAGCAAGCCCGATTGCAACGGCAGACGAGATGGCATCTGCTGCATCTCTTTTGATGGGTCAGGCTTCAGAGGGAATTCCTGTTGTGATAATAAGGGGTGCAAACTACCTAAGGGGGGAGGGTTCTGCAAGAGAGATGAGAAGGGAAAAAGAGAGGGATTTGTTCAGATGAGGTTTTCCTTAAAACACTTAATCCCCCGCCACCCTCGTTGCATGTTGTTCACAGTTATCCAAATCCCTTCAAGGCAAAATGCCATGCAGGTAAAATTTTTATGATTTTATCATCGATACGGATTTCATCTAATTTATTTTTTGAAATTAGATAGCCCCTCTGTGTGTTAAATTCCTTCATGTATTTAAGCAAATTTTTTAAATCTGATTTTTCTATACTTTCTTTGTACTTAACCTCTACTGGCATTCCATTGTAAACAAAATCAACCTCTTTTTTGTTTTTTCTCCAATAGAATTCTGCATCTAGATGGCTTCTTACATAACATTCCACTGATTTAGATTCTTCAACTTCTTTAAACACCCCTTGAACAATTGAGGGGTGATAAGGATAAACTCTTCTCAATTTCCTGGACGCTGAGATAGTTGAACCACGATAATTCTTGACAATTTTGATGATGTATCCCAATTCGAGAAGTTTAATGTGAAAAATTATATCATTTTTGCTTTTTTTCAAATTTCTTGATAAGGAATCTATATTCAGATACATGCATGGGTTGGAAAGAAAGATTTCAGTCAATGTTTGTAGCAAATTAATGTTAACTCTCTCAAATGTAGTTGGAAAATCAGAAAACATAATTTTATCCAAAACCAAATCCTTAACGTATTCTACGACTCTCTCTGGCTTAAAATCGATTATCTCTGGGAATGGCTTTCTAAGAAATATTGGGAAGTTTATCCTCAATTTTTCTTCCCAGATTTTGATGTTTTCTAATTTCATTTGGAACTTAAGTTCAAAAAATTCCTTGAAAGATAAAGGCTTTATCTCAACATAAAAAGCTCTGCCATTCAGATTTTTTCTCGCTTCTTTTTCTATTTTCAAACTCGCAGATCCAGAAACAACGAATTTCACATTTGGCAAAGCATCGTAGAGTAGCTTCAATTCCTCGTGCCACTCACTCAATTTGTAGATTTCGTCAAGAAAAACAAATATTTTTTCTCTCTCATAATCTATTTCAGTTATTTTTGAATAGGTATTTAAGATCTCTTTGATCTCACCGACTTTTTTATCAAAGGAGAAATAAACTATATTTAATGGATTTGTTTCTTTTTTAATTAGATTTTGAATTAGCTGGTACATCAATGTACTTTTTCCAACTCTCCTCAAGCACATATAACGATGATTTGTCTTTCATTCAACAAATCCAGCAATTCGCTGAAATACTCTCTCTTATATTCTCTTGCCAGGCTTTCTTTTACCTTACCCTCTCGCCACCAATGGTTAAGGAACCTTGTCACGTCTTCCATAAGTATTAATTGTAATACTAATATTTAAAGTTTTCGTATTAATTTTGATACGAATAACCATTAAAGGAGAGATAGAGGTAACTGCATGCCTCAAGTCTCTCTTCTATAAACATAAATTCCTAAGATTATGAGAGCAAAAAAAATTAATAACTTTGAGATCTCATCTAAATAGGTTGCTGCGAACTTTTCGATGTAGAATCCTTTCATTGAAGTAAGCTCTATGGTTTTTGAGCCAATTTGAGTTTGAAAGGGTTCTCCTTGGGAGATTGCATTTATGGCATCGAATCTCTCGTTTCTCAAAAGTTGAGCAGCCTTTCCAAGGTTTAAGAGCTTCCAAAAGGTGGCAAAGCTAGCACCAAAAAAGATAGAAATTCCAGAGTACCTCCTAAAGGAAGTTTTTGAGGTCATGTAGAAGAAAGCAAGGAAGCCAAACCCTAAATAGAGGAGGAAATCCGATGCAAATTTGAGATACTGGGGAACTACAGAGGTTGCGATGAACTTTGCTACTGTGCCTTCTTCAAACTGACCAGCATCTTCATACTCTCTGTAAATTTCGAGGAGAGTTTGAGTTACCTTGGACTCGTTGTAGACATTCAATCCAAGATAGAGGATTCCAAAGATTGCAGCTGTGAGGAAAATGGAAGTGCATATTTTCTCTGCAAATTCTCTTCTCTCAAACTTTGAGATAAGATAGATCCCAAGAGAGAGGAAACCTAAGAAAATAAAGAGATGAAAGAGATTTAGAGAGTAATTGTACAAAAAGATCTTCAAAAAATAATCTTTGAAGTTCTGCGTTTCCTCTCCCAGGGCCACCTTTTGCCCAATCTCTGAAGCAGTCTTTGAAAGATTTTCAACCTGTAGAAATCCTTCAAGCAGAGGCTTTGCAAGCCCCAAAATTCCTCCTGAGATGAAAACTGCAGGCACATACCTTTTGAAAATCTCTCTTCTCTTCAAAATGAAGAGGCTTAAAAGAAGGAATCCTGAGAGAATCTTGAGATAGGAAATCTTAGATAAAAACTCAGGAAGAAAATCTTTAAGAAATAGGGAATTGAAAGTTTGACTTTCATCGGAAAGCTCTGAGAGCTTCAACACTTCATCTTTAAAACCCTCAACTTCCAAAAAAATCATGATGATTAGAAAGAGGATAGCAAGAGGGGTGGCAGTTAACAGGAGCTTTGCGATGAATTTGAGATAGCTCTCATAGCTTTTTCTCAATTTCTTCAATCTCTTCTTAACCATTGTCCAAAGTTGGAAGTTTCAATATAAGGTTTTTGGTTTTGAAGCTGTGATGCATGATTACAACCGAAAAGTCATTGAAAATGTTTCGAAAGCCTTAGAGCCTTGAGATTTTTTTTCAGGAGCTCTCCTTCAAAACTATCTTTGAAAACCTCTTCCAAATCCTTAAAAGGGAAAAGGTCGACGTATGATGTGAGATAAGAAAGCATGATGGAATTTGCAAAGATCACATCCCCAAATTCTTTGAGAGAAGTCTCTATTGCTGGAATGGAAACTCCCTCTCCCTCTATCAGGGAATCCTTTAAGATCAAACCTTCATCTGAGAGATCATTTCTGTACCTCTTTAAAGCTTGAGAGGAAAGACAGCAGAGAAAGTCAACTTGAGAGATTTCCAACTCATAGATAGGTTCTTTTGAGATCAAAACCTCAGACTTGCATGCTCCAAGTCTTGCCTCTGCACCATAGGACTGGGTTTGCAGGGTCGAAAAACTCTTGGACGCTGCCTTTGCAAACAAGATCCCCATCGAAATGATGCCTTGACCACCCTCTCCTGCAAACCTGAACTTTAACATTTCATCACCTCAAACTTTGAAAGAGGTCTTTGAGTTTGAGGTTGTTTCTACTTCCATAATAGGTAGGGCATTGAGAGAGTACCTCAACGAAGGAAAATCCTTTGAACTCTAAAGCTTTCTCTAAGATTTTTATGAGTTTTGCATAATAAAAGGTGTTTGTTCTCTCACAAAATCTTGCCCCTGCAGAAGAAACCAACTTCACAAGGTCAAAGGCAGGCTCTGGATTTCCCTTGGGATATGTTTTGGTTTTGGCACCTTTTGGCGTTGTTGGAGCAACCTGTCCCCCAGTCATTCCATAGACTCTGTTGTTCACCAAAATAACCATCAAATCTATATCTCTCCTTGCAGCATGGATCAAGTGATTCCCCCCAATCCCAGCCCCATCCCCATCCCCAGTGAAAACAACTACCTTGAGTTTTGGGTTGAAGATTTTGATTCCAGTGGCAAAGGGGATTGCTCTTCCATGAGTGACGTGCATGGTGTCTGAGCGAAAGTATGGAGAGGGAATCCAAGAGGAACAACCTATCCCAGAGACACAAACTATCTCTTTTCTATCGAGGCCCAAGTTGTCCACAGCCCTTGCAAAGCAGTTTAGGATAATCCCATTACCACAACCAGAACAGAATTTCGTAGGCAGATTTCTGAGATACTTTTCCGTTATGTATTCGTTACTTCTCATCCAAAACACCTCTTAAAATTTCAGAGATTCTTGGAACGACTCCTCCTACAAAGGACAAAGTTTTAACTTCCTCCTTTGTAACGCGCTCCACCTCGAGAGAGATTCTCCCAACGTTCATCTCACACACATAGATTTTTTTTCGCTCACATAACTTTTCAATTTCTGGAAATGGGAAGAGAGTTTTCAATCTCAAAAAACCAACTTTCTCCCCCTTCTTCCTTAAAAGCTTGAAGGCTCCAAAAGAAGGTCTTGCAGAGGCTCCATAAGAGATGAGGATCTTTTTTGAATCTTTTAAATGAAAGCTCTCAAACTCACATATCTCATTCTTCTTATTTATAATTTTTTTGCATATCCTCTTGACTATCTTTTGGTGGTACTTGGGAGAGTAATCTCTAAGACCATCTGCTCTGTGAGAGGAACCTGTAACCAGAAGCTCAAAGCCCTGTCCAAACTTTGGCATTTTGTCGAAAAACGGATTGACCTTCTCTCTCGGAAATTCTCTCTCAATCACCTTCAATTTCCTTCTTTCATAGTTCTCTCTCATATGCCCAACAACACCATCTGTCAAGAGAATCACTGGAGTTCTCAAAAGCTCTGCAAGGTTGAAAGCCCTAATAGTCAGATCATAGGCCTCTTGGACACTCCAAGGAGTGAGTACTATAGCTTCATAATCTCCATGAGTCCCATACTTGGCTTGGAGCACATCCCCCTGTGCAGGCTTTGTGGCTTGTCCAGTTGCAGGTCCAGTTCTCTGCACGTTCACAAGAACCAAGGGAGTCTCCGTCATGTAGGCATACCCAAGATTTTCCTGCATGAGAGAAAAACCAGGTCCAGATGTGGCAGTCATTGCCTTGGCTCCAGCCCAGACTGCTCCAATGCAAGCCCCAATGGATGCAATCTCGTCCTCCATCTGGAGAAAGTGCCCTTTTCCTCTTAGATTTCTCTGCATGTAGGTCATTATCTCTGTGGCTGGGGTTATTGGATAGCCACAGAAAAAGTTGCACCCTGCATAGAGAGCCCCTTCTGCAATGGCATGGTCTCCAAGGTCAAACATCTCAGATCACCGAGATTGCAAAGTCTGGGCACCTAAGCTCGCAGATTCTGCATTTCGTACAACTCTCCAAATCCACAACTTTCGGATGAAAGTGGTAATTCAGCTCATCTGATTTTGCTAAAACGTTTTTTGGGCAATATTCTATACACAAAAGGCATCCTTTGCAATATCCTTTCAAAATACGAATCATGCATCAAGTTGAACTCAATCTTAAAAAACTTTCTCATCCAAGATCCTATCGCCTTCAAGGATTTTAATTCTTATCTCATCTGAGATTTCCAAAATCAGCATGCTTGGTCTGGGTTCAATCCCACCTCCGCTCCAAACCCCTGTTGCAGAACCAGGGTTTAGAAACAAAATCCCTCCATACTTTCTCACATCACATCTGTGGGTGTGTCCATGAATCATGATATCTGCAGAAAAGTCTTTTGCAACCCTCAAGAGTTGTTCAAGATTTCCTCTTGGATGTATTCCATATCCATGAAATAAGAGAATCTTCTTTTCATTCAGTGTTAGCTTTAGGGTGGAGGGAAGATCTAGAGAATCCATGTTTCCCCTCACAGCCTTGACTTTGGAAAGCTCCTCAAGCTCTCCTAAGGTTTTTCTTGTGGTGAAGTCCCCAGTGCAGAGTATCAGCTCGCATTTTCCAAGCTTTTTCATCATCCATCTGGGAATCTCTCGTGCTCTTGAGGGAATGTGAAAGTCTCCAACAACACCAATCATAAAAGTATTTTGGGTTTGGTGTATAAAAGATTTTCTAAAGATAAGTTCTGTTAACTTTTTGTTGGTATAACGATTCCAGCATATACAATGTTGCGACTGAGGGGAGCAATCATTTTGAATTCTCATTGCTTGGCTTATTTTCAAACAATTTTTTGAGGTTACTTGGTAGCTCTGTCCTTCTGCCTTGCTTCATACACTCAATACAATTTTTATCACCAGCTCCAATACATGACAACTGTTGCATTCCTAGTCCAAGTAGATTACTTTGTATATAATCTGCAAAATTGCAGTAAGATGCTAGCTCAGGAACTCCCTGATTACTTAAAAATTTAACAGCGCCACATTCTGTTGCTTCAAAATACCAATCACAATCTTTGCCTTCTTTCTTATATTCAATTTTCCAACCATCTGGATGATCAAATACATTTTTTGATGAGATTTGGACTATTTTGAAAAATATTGGGCTAAATATAAGCTTTCTCAAAAGCCAGCGTAAAATTTTTGGTATTGATATATGAAATTCTTCTGTTACTTCATAAAAAATTTTCATTGTTTCCTCAACAGTTTTGCCAAATTTTTTCATTGGTTTATAAAATGAAATCATCCAAGCATTTATTACCATAACTTCTCGAAAAATATTTATTCTTCCAGGAAAATATGGGATTTCAGGAATAATATTTTCAAATTCAGCATGTGCCTCTTTTGTTATTTCATTTGCGAATTTTTCATCATAATATTTTACCAATTTTTTTTCGATGAAAACAGATATTTTGTCAAACTTTTTTAAAAGCTTATCTTGTTTGGAGATATAATAACCAGATTTCATTTTATTACCTTTCATATCATCATTTCATTTAAGATTGGTATCTTTTAGGGTTTTTGATATTTCAAAGGTAAGAATCCAAATTCCCTTGCTTCAACCTTTCAACAGTCTTCCAAGACCTTCTCACAAAATCTGGAAGCTCTCTATTTTTTTTCATGTACTTTTTTAAAAAATTTATGGTTTTTTCATCTGAGGGATAACCTGAACCCACCTCAAAACCCAATCTTTTAAATTCAGAGATTCTCTCATCTCTTGAAACTTTAGCAATCACAGAGGCTGCGGCAACTATAGGATACCTCTCATCTGCGCCATGCTCTGCCACAAGCTCACAATCAAAGTTCAAAAACCTTAAAAGGTTTGAGGCAAACCTTCTCTCATCAACGTCACAGGAATCCACAAAGATTCTTTCAGCATTTTCGATTTTCGGAATCTTCAAAATAGCCTGTGCAAATTTCTGAATTGTAATATCGTTCAAAGTAAGGGACTTTCTCAAAGAATCAATCTCTCTTGCAGAAACTTCGACTAAAGATAAATTTGAAATTTTTCTGATTTCCTTACTTAGATATTCTCTTTTCTCTGACGAAAGTTTCTTTGAATCCCTGATACCAAGATCTAGGAGTTTTCTCTCATCTTCAACTGAGAGTGCACAAACGATCATTGGACCTATGACAGGACCTCTGCCAGCCTCATCCACTCCGATGAGCATGATTCGATTAAAGCTTAAATCTTATAAGCTTTTCTTCAACCGATGTAATGTGAAGAGAGATAGGTAACAAAAGTAAGAAGACACATGGGTGACACTTTGGCAGAAGGTGATCACCTTGGATGTGCTAACATTTCGTTGGAAATTGATCCAACTGCCAGATCAAGCGGGCATTACAGTGACAGAAGCCTGTAATCGCCTTGATGTCTCTCGTAAGACCTATTACAAGTGGCAACGTTGTTTTGAACAGGAAGGAATTGATGGACTGAAGGATCGATCTTGTAGACCGAAGAGCTCACCCAAGCAGACCAATTCTGCTATTGAAGCCCAGATTGTGAAGATCAAGACTCAGTACCCACGATGGGGGGCATACAGGATCAGAAATCAGTTGCTCCAACAGGGAGTGACTATCTCACCCAAGACCGTCAATGCGGTCCTCAAAAGAAATGGAATTCCTACGTTATGGCAGAAAAGAAAGAAGATCTACAAACGGTTTGAACGGGAGCATTCCAACTCTTTATGGCAGATGGACATCATGGGTTCTTTTTCGATTGGTAAGCTTAAAATCTATCCAGTAACCATCCTTGATGACTGTTCCCGGAAAATCCTTGCATGCCATCTATATTGCCGAGAGAGAGCCAAAGAAGTAGCGAAAAGCCTTAGACTGGCTATCCAGAAGTACGGGTCGCCTGTACAGATCTACACTGATAATGGAAGGCAATTCCTCTCCAAGAAGGTTTCTAGGCTCTGTTCCAGGGCAAATATAAAGCACATCACAACTGCAATTGCTCATCCACAGGGTATTGGCAAAATTGAACGCTGGCATCGGAATCTGCAGGAAGAGTTTTTGGATTTGTATACCTTCACTAGCCTGGAGGAAGCTCAGCAGGCACTGGATGAATATGTGAAATATTACAATTATGAAAGACCCCACATGGGCATTGGAGGGTGTACGCCCCATGCAAGATACAAGGAGCGATTACCATGAGCTTTATAAAGGAATGTTACCCATGTCTCGTGTCAAAAGTGTTACCTATGTGTGGTGTTATTACATTTTTTTTTATTCCAAAGACTTAAAAGAAAAAGATTTATATGTAAGCTCGAAAAAATAAGAATAATTTAATTCAGACAGAAAGAATAATTTGAATCCAATGGTGGTAATAATCATGAAATTGAATAGAGAGCCAGGTAGACATCGAGTATTGATAGTCTCCAATAGGTTGCCTATCACTGTCAGAAAAGAAGGAGGAACGTTAAACTTTATACAAAGTGTAGGTGGGTTGGCAACAGGGTTGACTTCACTCTATCAATCATTCAACAGTGTTTGGATAGGTTGGTGTGGAATTCCATCAAACAATCTGAAAAGAGAGGAAAAAGAGAATATTAAGACAAGATTGCTTAAGGATTTCAATAGCTATCCTGTTTTCTTGTCTAGTGAGGATGTAGAACTCTACTACGAGGGATTTTGCAATAACACGATATGGCCCCTTTTCCATTACTTTACAAATTATACAGTCTATGATGAACGATTGTGGGAATCTTACAAACATGTAAACCAACTTTTTCTAAAAACACTATCAGAAGTTGCGAAACCAGATGATATTATCTGGTTGCACGATTATCACCTGATGCTTCTTCCTAAACTCATCAGAAAAAAGCTTCCTCAAGTAAAAATGGGATTTTTTCTTCACATCCCCTTTCCCTCCTCAGAGACATATTCTTCTATGCCATGGAGAGAAGAAATCTTGAAGGGTCTTTTGGGTTCTGATCTTGTTGGATTTCATACATATGATTATGTACGACATTTTCTATCCAGTATTCGTCGTATTCTGGGATACGAACATAATATGGGCAACATCTATGCCGATGATTACATAATAAAGGCTGATGCCTTTCCCATGGGAATAGACTACGAGAAGTTTGAAAGTGCTCTAAATGAACCTCGTGTACAGGAAGAAGCAAGGATAATCAGAAAAAGGGTAGGAAAGCAAAGAATCATTCTATCCATCGATCGACTGGACTACACAAAAGGTATACTTCAAAGACTTGAGGCTTTCAATCTTTTCCTAGAGAATAATCCCCAATACAGGGAGAAAGTAACCCTAATTCTATGTGCAACTCCATCTCGCACAGGAGTAAAGGCGTACGAGCTTCTCAAAAAGAATTTGGATGAATTGGTGGGGAGAATCAATGGAAGGCACGGAACCATTGGTTGGATTCCCGTATGGTACCTATTTCAGTCCTCACCTTTTCATACATTGATTGCCCTTTACCATCTTTCCGATGTTACTCTCGTTACTCCCTTAAGGGACGGAATGAATCTGATAGCAAAAGAATTTATTGCAACTAAATCTGATGGAATGGGGGTGTTGATTCTCAGTGAGACAGCTGGAGCAGCGAGAGAGCTGGGAGAGGCTCTAATAGTAAATCCAAACAACAAAGTGCAGGTTTCAGAAGCGATAAAGAAGGCTTTGACCATGTCTAAAGAAGAACAAAAAGAACGGAATTCCGAAATGCAAGATAGGATAAGACGCTACAATGTGACAAAATGGGCCCATGACTTCATAGACAAGTTATTTGAAGTAAAGGAACTGCAAGAAAAGTATCATGCAAAGAGGCTTTCACGAAAAATCAGAAAAGAATTAATCGATCAGTATTTAGGGAGCAGTAAAAGACTGATTCTTTTGGATTACGATGGAACTCTCACCCCATTCATAAAGAATCCAAAAAAGGCAAAGCCTGATGATAACCTTTTGAAGTTACTGAAATCACTCTGTGAAGAATCCAAAAATGAGGTTGTGATCATCAGTGGAAGGGATAAAGGAACTCTAGAGGAGTGGTTTTCCAAGATGGATATAGGACTGATTGCAGAGCATGGTGTATGGATCAAAAGAAAGAATAGACCTTGGGAGATGATACAGCCTTTGAGAGGTGATTGGAAGGAAGAAGTAAGATCAATCCTAGAGGTATATGTTGATAGAACTCCTGGTTCCTTTTTGGAAGAAAAGGAATTCTCTCTGGTTTTCAATTATCGAAAGACGGAGCCTGAGTTGGCTTTGGTGAGGGTTGGAGAATTGAAGGGTGCTCTCTTGGGTCTCACAGAATATCTAAACCTGGGTGTTCTTGAGGGAGACAAGGTGGTAGAAATCAAGAATGTTGCAATTGACAAAGGCAGAGCTGCATTGCAATGGATTTCAAAAGAAAAATGGGATTTTATCACAGCCATAGGCGATGATTGGACCGATGAAGATGTCTTTGGGATTCTTCCTCAATCAGCCTATTCCATCAAGGTGGGTTTGAAACCTTCACAGGCTAGATTCAATTTGTATTCTATAAGAGATGTAAGATCACTTCTAGGAGAACTGACAAGGGATGATCAATTGAGTTGAGGATTTTTTTGGACATTTGAAAATTCTCTCAAATAGATCAAGCCAATTGAGCATGAGTCTAGTTATCAAGAAATCATTCTTCACATATTCTTTGCCGTTTCTTCCAAATTCCTCTCTTAGCTTTTCATCCCTCAGAAGGGTAATTATGCTGCCACTGAATCCATTGACATCTGTGGGTTCATTCAAGAAACCATTAACACCATCAATTACCTGCAAAGGAATACGACCAATGTTGGAAGCCACAACAAGTGTTCTCTTGTACAAAGCTTCAGCAACAGTCAATGTAAACCCTTCTCTTACAGGTTTTTCGAGGATAACTGATGATGTCTCTGCAAGCAATTAACCAAAATATCTGATCCATTCAAAATCAGATTAATATCCTCTTTGTATCTACTTCTCCCTGCCATTTTCTCAACTTTCTCGAATATCCTCTGCCCCTCTGGATCATCAAATGCAAATGATCCAAGAAGAATCAATTGACAGTTCATTCTTTTCCTAACTAACTCAAAAACCCTCATAACACCTATGGGATCTTTCCATTTATCAAATCGAGATATTTGGGAAATGATGGGTTTATTATTATCTATTCCAAATTTGGTCATGTATCTATCAATCGTCTTCCCAGAGATTGGTTTGTTCTTTGTGGTCAATGGATCTATAGCTGGATAAATCACAGTCTGGGGCATCGTAAAATTCTTTCTATATTCCTCATTTGAAATAACGAGATGATCGTATCTTTTTATGAATTCTCCTAAATAATTCCAAACATCAGGGGCTGGATTGGAAATATCTATATGACATCTGAAAATCCAGGGTTGTTTTTTTCTATGGAAGGCAATCAGTGGAAGAGGTTGAGGATCATACACGATGACCAAATCATGATCTATGTGAGTGAATGTGGAAAATCTTCTGTTCATTTCAAGATATATCTTCTTCATTTTTGACAATTTTATTCTCTCTCCATGGAGGGCATTGTGAAATTCTTTCATAATTTTGAAGAAATTCGGACTTCCGTGTAAAATTCTCCATCCAAAGGATAGTCCCATTTTATTGAAAAGAATTACAAGGCTGTTGAGAAGTTCTGCAACGCCACCCCCTTGATAAGTTGAACTAACACAAAGGATATGCTTTTCAGAAATTCCCTTCACCTTTTCATGAATACCATCCATAACTTCTTTTCCAACGATTCTTTCATACCTTCGAAGGTTCATCATGGAAAGAGATTGCACTTTTATTTTATAAATATTTAGTATCTGATAAGATTTTAAACCAGTAAATTTTTATGGCAAAGTTTTCAGAGTAAATCATGAAAATCCTTTTTGTCTGCACTGAAAATGCTTGTAGGAACCAGATGGCTGAGGGGGTTGCTAAGAAATTTGGAATAGAAGCTGAAAGTGCTGGAACCAATCCTTCAAAAAAGATCGATGCCAATGCCATTGAGGTAATGAGAGAAATTAGGATAGATATCTCAAATCAAATCCCAAAGTTGCTGACTCAGAAAATGGTAGAAGAAGGAAATCTGATCATAACGATGGGCTGTATCGATTCATGTCCTCTTACTCCTCCTCAGAAAACTATCGATTGGAATATTGAGAATCTTCTCGGAAAAGATATCGAATTCTTCAGAATGATTAAGGATGAGATTAGGGAAAAGTTGAGAAAATCAAATTTTAATCAAATAATCTCATCACCATATTCTAAATGAGAAGCTGGTTTATGTTTTATATTAACTAAGAAAACTTTATAAACTTTGATTAAACATAAACATATAAATGAAGTTTTTAGAGATGAAAAAATGACTAAAGAAAAAGTTGAATCCAATCTAGAGGGTAAAAAATTCATAACATTTAAACTTCCATATTATGCAATTCCTGAAGGAGACTACTGGGTCTTAAGAAATGGTAAGCATAGCCTTGTTAGAATTAAGAGAATCCAGAAAAAAAGCAAAGAAGATTTTACAACTTTAACAGGTTTTAAATTTGAAACTAGTGGTAGTGGAAGTTTTGAAATAAAAGGTGATAGGTTTGGCTTAACTGATTATAGTGAAATAACTATTTTTCATGATTTCA